>JAYEJY010000001.1:0-6401 GCA_034660795.1 Promethearchaeati archaeon
AAAAGTTATTAGATAATTTCAAGAAAGAACAAAAATCTATCTTGTTATCAAAAGATAATGAGGAAGTACAACTAAAAGATGATAGTATGTACGATTCTTTAGAGAATCTTTTACGTCTTTCTTATCAAAAAATGCATAAAATTGCTAAGAAAAACCTCGAATCTTTAAAATAAAAATATGGTTTCATTGACTGTTTTTTAAAAATTACCTATTTCTATTAATAATTTATACTTTTATCCACTTTATAAAAACTTATTTAGCATGTTTTACAATTATTCTTGGCGATTTGATTTTATGTTTAGACAACCTAAAGACTTATCCTCTGAATCAGGGATTAACTATCTTGAATTAATGGGATATAGAATAGTCCGAATGATGAGGATACAAAAAATTATGTTAATCTTTTTTGGACTTGGTATGATCATTGCTAGTATTGTTCTTTCAATTTTAGATATTTTCTACTTTGCGCCCTATTTATATTATCTTATTGGTGGGATGGGTGGATTATTCTTATTGCTGGCTTTTCTTTTCCTAATTTTCGGAGTTAATATTTGGTTTTTTAAAAAAGTTTAAGATATGCGTGACCGAGGAGACATCCAAGGATTGAAAAAAATTGCATATGGTCGAGGTGCAAAATCTGGGCTTGCTATATATGCATTAATTGATCTTGGTGCATTAGATATTTCTGTTCTAGGAGATTATCGAGGAGGTAATATTAGCACAGAATCAATATACGATGATGAATATTAGTAATTTTTTTTTACATTTTTTACTATATCTCATTATTTTATTATAATTAGATTTTTTCTAATTAATTCATTTTATAACCACATTCAAGCCATGCTTGTTTCATGATGGGATTTTTGTTTAAATATTCATCAACATATTTCTTTTGAACTGAATTAAAAGGGCATGAGAAATTTATACATTTAGTACAAATTTGCGTTACAAGAAAAGTAAAGAAAAAGATAATGGCTATTAAAGTGGCACTTATTAACATAATAAGAGAAACAAAAAGTGATTGACTATATGAACCCCTATTTAAACTAATAATGATTATATAATATAATTCAGCTCCTAAAGGAACTAGTGCAAACAAAATAAATCCAATTACCAATAAAGCTTTCTCTAATTTATTCATTGGTTCAGGATGATAATCATAGAATTTAATAAATCCTTGATTAGCTAGACAATGTAAAATTATGCTATTTTCAGAATAATAAGGACAATGACTGCAAAGTATTCTTGTTTCAATAATAAAGAAAAGTGCAAAATAACCAATAATAACCCCAAACCACCACCAAGCACCAATAGCTATTCCAGCCAGAACTAAAAATGCTATTAAAAATAAAAAAACTGGTATAGTAATTAAGAAAAACCGCATTAAATTTTCTCTTTTCCATTTACAATCTAGAACAGATTTATTTAGGCAGTTTTTACAATCAGAATCTTTGCGCCACGTACAACACACTTCGACTATTTTTTCTTTAGAATTTTCTGTCGTTTTTAACCCAGCCATATCTATTTTAATACAAGGAATATTTTTTTCATTAATTATTTATGCTAGTGTCTTTTTTTAATTAATTGAATTAGAGTATATTTCTTCCCTGCCGAAATGTTTCATCAGCTAAATTATTTAAATATTTAAACTCTTCAGAAGTTAATTGTTCTTGATTTTTATGTAAAAGCTTATTCCAAACAGGTAAACTAGTAATTTTTTTAATAATATGATTTAACTTTTGTACTGCTGTATACGATTGTCCCTGAAAAACATAACAGAAAAAGAGAGATTCATGCCCCTTTAATAAGAGAGTAAATTCTTGATGTTTAATTCGTTCTATAGATCCTCCAGTCATAAAGGTTTCATGCATGAATGTATTTAAAGCTGTAAGAAAGCCTCCAACAAACATTTCATCGATTACTGCATTTGTTTTGAATTTTCGTGAAAACAAAGTAATCCCTCCTTCTGCAATCACTAGAAATAAGACAGGTTCTTCTTTCCGGATTTTATCCTTTACAACTGTGGTTTTTTCTGCAATACGCATTATTTTATCATTTACTCTTTCTTTAGGAATTGATTCGCTTGTAAATTTGTGTGGTATAATTAATTTTGTAGTCCCATCTTTCATATCTAGAATGAGTTTTTCTAAATCATGAACTTTTAAAGCGATTCGTCGGAAACCTTTTTCTTCTGATAATTGTTTTGCTTGTGAAAGTAATATCTTAACTTCTTCAACATCGTTTTTTAACATCGTATATTTTATTTTCAATAATAGATTTTCCAAGATATAAAGCTGCGATTCCATTTCTCGAGCATGTCGAAAATGATTACTAATGATTCTTTTAATCCTGTTAAAGTAAATATTTTCTTCTCGTATTTGTGATATGATAATATATACTTCACATAAGTGATATAACACAATTAATTTTAATTCATTTTCCAGTTCTTCAAATTTTAGGATGGCTTCTAACTCATTTACAGCTTTTTCTAAGACACTTCTTTTTTTACTCACTTTAAGTAATAGAGCTGTGGCAATTTCTAGTCTTTGCTCAATTATTGGATTCTCATTGAATTCGAATCCTCTTTGGAGTTTCTCGAGATATCCCCATACTGTTTCATATTCATTCTGTTCAGTTAATATCACTATTAACCAGAAAATCGTTTCTGTTCGTAAATTCCAATTATGATATTTTTCTTGAATATCATAACACTTTTCTAAAAACTCTCGGGCATCTTCATATTCTCCAAGATGATAACTAATTAATCCTAATCCAAAAAATGATGTTGCTAAATCACTTTTATTACCAATAACTTTTCGCATTTGATAGCTTCTATTTTGCGAGCTCTGAGCTTGTGCGAGGTCTCCTTTGATTAAGTAGATTCTACTCAGCATTGAAAGAGAATCAGCAATATCTCTTTTATTCCCTATTTCTTCAAGTAATGATAAACTCTTACTTATGTATTGAAGCGCTCTATTTATTTCTCCTAATTTAAAATATATAACGCTAATATTTTTTAAGGCTTCAGCAATTTCCTTTTTATTACCCATTTCTTCGCGTAAAGAATTTGCTTGCAAGTAATATTCTAAGGCTTTTCCATATTTTCCAGACCATCGGTAATAATGTCCAAAATTTGTATAGGAGGAGGCGATTTCTTGTCGATTATTATACTTTTCTCGGATTTTTAAACTTTGATTGAAAATAGATTTCGCTCGATATAAGTCCCCTTTATAAAAATAGATTTCCCCTAGGTCATTTAATGTTTCTGCAATACCAATTTTATAGTTAATTTCTCTATAAAAACTTAAAGATTGTAGATAGTCTTTAATTGCTTGATCAAAATTTCCTTGTAAATGTTTTGTTTTTCCATTTAAATACCATAAAATACCTTTTCTTTGTTTAATCATTCTATCATTTGTTGGTAATTCGTTAATTAATGTTTCAGCTCTTGTAAGCATTGATAATGATTCATATAATCGATTAAAATGGATTAAAATATTGCTGATAACTAAGATAGAATCTGACAAGTATTTTTTTAATCCCAAGTTTTGACTTATTTCAAGATTTTCTTCAGAATATTCTAATGCTTGATCATATTTTCCCATTTTAGTTAAGACAATTGCCTTTAGTATTCTACAACTCAAATATTTCTCTTTGCTCAAATTTTCTTTATTGACGTTCTCCTCGATAGTTTTAATTGCAATTGAATAATTACCTATATGAATATTTAATTCAATTTCTGGACAGAAATCATATTGTAAAAATACCAATGATAAGTCCTCGAATATTCAATTTATAATATTAAACAAGTTATCTTGTTTATCTAGTTTCTTATTATGGTAAATAATATATAATTTTATTTTATATTTTATATCAGAAACATCTTTAGCATCTAACTTCAGAGATACTTGATATTTTTTCAATTATCGTAGAAGACTATAATTGGATAGGTTGTCTGTAATTTATGAAATCAGAAAAAATTCAAGAAGCAATTGATTACATTAACAAAGCAAATGAGATTGTTGTTTTCACTGGAGCAGGGATTAGTGTCGAGAGTGGAATTCCTCCTTTTCGTGGAGAAAATGGTTTATGGAGTAAATATGATCCGAATTTATTAGATATATCCTATTTTTATGATCATCCCGAAAAATGCTGGGAAACAATAAAAGAAATGTTTTATGGGTTTTTTTCTGAAGCAAAACCAAATTTAGCACATCAAGCTATTGCTAAATTGGAAGAAGCGGGATATGTTTCAACTGTTATCACTCAAAATATTGACAATTTACATTATGAAGCAGGTAATACAGATGTGATTGAATTTCATGGCAATTCAAAAAAATTAGTGTGTATTGAATGTAATAAAAAATATGATGCGAAATTCACGGAACTAGAAGAATTTCCCCCTCGCTGCCAAAATTGTGGGGCAATATTGAAACCGGATTTTATTTTCTTTAGAGAACCCATTCCATCAGAAGCTTTAACAAGAAGTATAAAATTAGCTAAAAAGTCTAATAATATTTGGTTAGTTGTTGGAACAACAGGGCTAATTTATCCTGCTGCTCAATTACCTATAACTGCAAAATTACATAAAAATGTAATAATTGAAGTGAATATTGAACCCTCCAGTTATACTCCAAATATAACTGATGTCTTTTTGGAAGGTAAAGCAACAAAGGTTTTAGATACTTTAGTTTCAGAACTTTTAACAACCAACAACCAATAAAAAGGTGTTTTTAATGGAGAAAAGAGTTTTTCAACTAGATACAGTTGATTGGAAAAATGTACGACCTGACTTAGCTACAAATATTTTTGGGAAAAGACTTTTTTCATCTGATGAGTCTGATCTTAAATTTACTTTAACAAGAGTAGAACCAAATGGCGAATTTAAATCTCATAGTGATACTTATCATCATGTCTTTTATTTCATTGAAGGAACTGGCATCCTTTTCATTGCAGATGAATCTTATAAAATTCAGCCCGGTTTAGTTGCTCATATACCTTCGGGGGTAGAACACAGTTATAAAAATCTCTCTGGAAAAAAGGAGCTATTTTTGTTAACTTGTAATATCCCACCTTAGAAATCAGCAGTATCTTGAGTTTATTATTTATTTTTTTTTAAAATTTTTTTAAGTACATTGAGAAAAATATGTCTTTTTAACTCTAAAATCCATAAATGTATGAAAGATATTTAAAGAACAATCAATTAAATTGTTATTGTTTATGGTTTGGTGATGTAAATGAATCCTTTAAATATCCTCTGGACGATTTTAGCATTATTAGGAGCTTATCTCAGTGGTTCTATTCCTTACTCTGTAATAATCGGTAAAGTAGCAACTGGCGAAGATTTAAGAGATTATAATGTTGGTAATCCTGGTGGATTTAATGCAGTGATGACCTATGGTTATTTCATTGGTTTTTCAGTTATTTTCATTGATATTCTTAAAGGGTTAATCCCTATGATCCTCATTGATCAATTGTTTTTCCGATTGGATACATTTGTTGCTGCAGATGGTTCGAATATTTGGCATACTATAGCCTGTATTCTTGGACCTGCCTTTTGCATTTTAGGACATAATCATCCTGTTTGGTTGAAATTCAAAGGTGGAAGAGGTACCGCTGTCTTTATTGGAACATTATTATATGTCAATCCTATTGTGTTAATGACCTTTTTCATTCCGTTTGGATTGATGATTGGTTTATTGAAAGTACCTACTAGAGTTTCCAATATTTTATCCGGCATTTTCTTTATCCCTGCAGGATTATTCATACCCATTGCTCCTCCCTATAATTTCATACACACAGACTGGCTCTTACCAGCTGGAGCGGCGAATCCGTTTCTTTACATGACTCCATTCTTTATCACTCTAGCAATGTGGTTAGCATGGATTCCAAGACATTTCCCGAGTTTAGTGGCAGCGATTAAAGGCGAAGAATGGACTATGTCTATAACAGAGGGACAACAAATAACAGAAGATTTTGATACTATTACTATTGAAGAAGAAGTCGAAGAAAAATAGTTCCTAACGTCACTTTTTCCTTTCTTTTTATTTCTATAATTTGATTAAAAAAAGAATAATAAAAGAAAATAATTTCTTATTTTCTTCGTTTTTTGATGATAACAAATGTACCAAATATAAATAGGGCTGTTATTCCAATGAAAATATTGGTTGGGCCAAGTCTCCGAGTGTATGTGCTTAATTTAACTTCAAGCAACATATGGAAATCTGATTCAGTTCCTTCATAGGTACCGTTAATATTTGAATTCATTCGATAGCCTAATAGATTATATTCTGATACACTGTAATCGAATCTCATTCGGTGATAAATGAATAAATCAGTATCTTCGGTTGTATTCATGTATTGTCCGATTGATGTTACTGTGAATGCAATAGTATCATTGC
>JAYEJY010000002.1:0-6391 GCA_034660795.1 Promethearchaeati archaeon
TTATATTGTGGAAGTAAACTTCCAGATAAAAAAAATTGGGTAACATATTGTCAAAAAAAAGTTGATAGTATATTAAAGAAAGCAAATGATAAATTACCGAAAAAGTTGCTCCCGAAATTTGATATTGAAATCGAGACCACAGAAATGGGTCCTGGATATTATGATAAAAGTAATCCAGCAAAATGGGAGTATTCCCATAGCCGTACTGGGTTTAATCTGAAAAAATTCGATAGAATTAAACGATCCCCCAAAAAATTTTATAAAAAAGATTTTGCAACTCCTCAAAGTTCACTTTGCAAAAAATGTGCAGATGATTTTATTGCTCGTGTAACCAAAATTTTTAGCAGTGTTAGTGGAACGAGATTCGCTAAAAAGCATGCTAAGATTTACGATAAGATTACAACAGAATATCTTCAGGTATTTGAAGAATTAATTGATAATGCACCATAAAAGGATTTAAATTAAATGATTATTTGGGAACAAATAACATTTTCAAGATCAAATGGGTACTTGAATTTATAATGTGAAATTTATATCTAACATTAAATGTAAGTTAAATGATGTTCTTAACTAGCTAAAGAGAATTCTTAAAAATCTGTTTAGTTTATAACCCTCCATGATTTCTAAAATAAGACTAATAGTCGTGTCATTCTTTTTGAGAAAATTTCTTCTAAAAGCTTTCTTTTTTTGTTTGTTATTGCAACTCTTCTCATTTGTATTAGTTCTTCTAAAGAACGATAGCCTAAAACTAATTGTGTAAATGCTTTAATATCAATCTCAATATCATATTTTTCTGGTTTTTTCTCATGAAGCGTAACACTTGCTTGAGAATTTTTTATGGAAACATTCATTGGTTTTTCATTTTGCGGACAATATTCATCAGTAATTTTCATAGTAAAGGATTCTTTTACGGTTGGAGGGTAATCAATATTTTCAAGTAATTTTTGAACGTGAATAAGCCGGTACATTGCACCACCAGAAGTAATCTTTCTAGTTTCCCATAATTCATCAAAATAATCGAAAACTATTTCATCCCCGAATAAGATCCATTCCACTTCTTTTATTTGATCTGAATGTTTCTTAATGTAATCTAAGAATGATAAGCGAACCTGTTCATTTTTTGCAAACATCTGATTTATTGTTAATTTCACTGCATATTTTTCTGATAGACTTGATATTTCAGTTACCATATACCCGACAATTTCCTGTTGCATATTTTGTGCAATGATAATTTTCCAAACATCTGAAGTTGGAATATTATACCATGCCCATGTAAAGGGTGTTTTAAATCGCACAAAATTATATTTCTTCGCAATTTCATCATGAATTTTTTGTAATTTCTCATATGACTCTTCAATTGATATTTCGCTTATTTTCATGGGGGTAAAATTTCTGGGAAGGAGAATATTTCTCGGTGAAAATGTAATGTTCATACTTTTTTCACAATTCACATACCCAAATTTCCTGTAATAGGAATGTTTGAACGGATAAAGAGCAGAAAGGTGAGTACCATTTTTATACATTTCCGTCAGTGTTTTTTCCAATAATTTACGACTATATCCTTTGCGTCGGTATTCTGGTTTTGTCGCTACACCAGCAATTCCCGTCATCGATGATATTTTTCCTCGTATAAAACATTCAAAATCTAAGGCTAGAACTACACTAATTAATTTGTTATCTTTGAAATAACCGAATGATTTGTCAAAATTGATCATCTTGAAATATTGGTCCCATTTTGGTGAATCCTCTGGAAAATATTCTCGATAAAAGCAATATCGATATAATTTTATTATCTGTTTTTTATCCTTCATTGTTAGTTTCTGTATGCTCATTTTTTCCACCGTTTTTTAGATAAGTCTTCTTAAGATATTTAATTTTCTAATTAATTACTATACTAATCATTTAATTATTGTATTCTCTAGGAAAAATATTAATTACCCGATTTTGCGTAATCTTTTTAATCAGATAATAAAACAAACCATAACGACCTAATAGGAAGCCGTCGTGGCATAGCTTGGTAGCGCGTCTCCTTGGTAAAGCCAAGGGCGTTTCCTTATCTCCAAAAAGGAGAAGGTCGCGGGTTCAAGTCCCGCCGACGGCTCCAAATACTTATTTTTCCTGTTAATAGTTCCACTGAATTATCATACATAAACGTAAAATTATGCTTAATTCGAATCATATCAACAATAGAATATTTATAGATATCCGAAAATAAGCTAAGCTCAAAGAATTTATTTATCATTGCTTGTTTTACCTTCAAAAATTAACATTATAATGTTAATTGATTTTTTCAAAAAAACGTCTAATTTTTGGCTTTTAACAAAATCGTGTTAAATATAGGTATTTATAAGACCCTATCCAATATTAAACTGGCGAATGGAAAGATAATGTATTTCCAGAAGATCGAACAGGGTGTTCGGTTTCGATACTTTTGAAGGTGCATTATATAAAGACGACAAGAAATAAATCAAGCGTTGAAGCCCTTAAAGGCTTGATATTTTTCAGAATCGTCGACTATTCGCCAATTTTTAGTTACAAGCTTTTTTTGTTAACAATTTTTTTCTTGTAAAATTTTCTCAATTATTGTTATCGTTTGTTTTGTTTCTTCAACATCATGTGTTCTTATTATATTAGCACCATTTAAGAAGGCTAAACAGGTTGCTCCTAATGAACCAAATAATCTTTCTTCTGGATCTTTTAAATCGAGATAATGACCAATAAAGGATTTTCTTGAAAGCCCTATGCAGATTGGTTTTTGGAATTTCTCAATGAATTTCCTAAGCTTTTTGAGTATGCAAGCATCAACTTGATACCATGGTAAACTTGTTTTTCGATGAAACCCTATATCTGGGTCAAGAATTATTTGTTTTTTACTGATACCAGCTTTTTTTGCTAATGTTAGAGATTCTTCGAAACTCTGATTGATACGTTCGATTGGGTGTCCTTTAAATCGCTCAAGCTTATAGGCTCCAATAATAATTGGTTTTTTTGCCTTAGCAATAATCCTTGGCATTTGTGGATCTGTTGTGAATCCACTAATATCATTAATTAAATCCGCTTTATTTTCTAGTCCTACTTTTGCTGTCGTTGCTCGAGTTGTATCTATAGATATTGGAACTTTGCTATTTTCTTTGATGATACTTATCGTTTCGGTTATTCTTTTTATCTCTTCTTCAGGAGATATTTGAGTTTCAAGATACGGAGCTGTGCTCATCGCTCCGATATCAATTATATCTGCCCCTGCTTTTTCCATAGTTTCAACTGTTGTAATGAGTTGCTCACGCGATTTTTTTATTGATCCTTTATAGAATGATTCTGGGCTTAGGTTAATTACTCCCATAATTTTTACCGATTGTCCCCTTCCGATTGTTAGATCTCTTATAGTTACTTCTTTCATTTAATTCACACATTTTGACAAACGTATTTTTATATAATAATTTAGAATTATTTCAGTATTAAAGATTATATCATATATTATAGAAATAAGTGAATGCAAAATGTCAAGTCGTCGCTATAAAAGAATGCAAAAAAAATTTCCTTATTATGATTCTTCTCTTGAATTAGAAAAAAGAATTACTCTTTTATTATCGAAACTACGTTTAAAAGAAAAATTTGCGCTCCTTTCTGGTAGAAGATTATCATATTGGAAAACAACCCCTATCCGTCGTATTGGGCTTCCTTCTTTGGGGATGACTGATGGTCCGGTTGGTATTAGTTTTCATTCAAGTTTTCGAAAAAACACCAAATTCCCAGCAAGTATCTGTTTAGCTGCTACTTGGGATCCCTCATTGTCTCAGAAAATGGGGAAAGCGATCGCAGCAGAAGTCAGATCAGTTGGAAGACATGTTGTTTTAGCGCCTGGAATAAATGTCGATCGAACCCCTCTAAATGGTCGAACATTTGAATATTTAAGTGAAGATCCCCATTTGATTAAAGAATTAGCTATTCCTTTTGTTCAAGCTGTTCAACAACAAAAAATAGGTGCTTGTATAAAACATTATGTGGCTAATAATCAAGAAACAAATAGACATTCCGTGAGTGTTGAAATAGCGGATCGTCCTTTGAATGAGATTTATTTACGTGCTTTCAAGGAAGTAATTGATGAAGCAAATCCCTGGGTTGTCATGGGAGCATATAATAAAGTTCGAGGAGAGTACAGTTGTGCTCACTCTCATCTTTTACGTGAAAAATTAATCAAGGAATATGATTTTTCGGGATTAATCATCTCAGATTGGTGGGCTACAAAAAAACTAGATGATCCCGCAAAATGTCTAAAGGCAGGCTTGTGCCTTGAAATGCCACGAGCATATGCTTATAGAATGAGGTTTTTGAAAGAAGCATATAAGAATAATCTTATTTCAGAAGAAGATGTAGATTTTGCAATAAGAAGATTGCTTCGTATTATGTTTAAAGTTGGACTTTTTGACAATCCTGAAACTATCCCAAAAGGACAAAGAAATACTGAGTCGCATCAATTATTAGCTCGTAAAATTGCTGAGCAAGGAATTGTTCTATTAAAAAATGAAAATAATCTTCTCCCGTTAGATTTTAACAAATTGTCATCAATGGCTATACTAGGTCCAAATAAGGATAAGAAATTTGGGAAATTTATCTATGGTGGTAGTGCTGCTGTAATACCACCTTATGAAAACACGCCTTTAGAAGCACTTACTTATCGATTCAAAGGAAAAATAGCAATTCAGAACGACCCTGAACAAGCTGATGTTTGTTTATTATTTATGGGCTTAAATCATGACGAAGGATTTGATTCAGAAGATGCGGATCGAAAAACATTATCACTCCCTCAGAAACAGATCTCCTTAATAAAAAAGGTAAGTAAGATCAATCCTAATACTATTGTTATCTTGATTAATGGAAGTCCTTTGGCAATGTCAGATTGGCTGGAAAAGGTACCAGCTATACTCGAGGCATGGTATCCTGCAATGGAAGGTGGGAATGCCATAACTAATGTATTATTTGGTGAGATTAATCCCTCAGGGAAACTACCGCTTACTTTTCCAAAAACTTTAGCCGATTCACCTGCTCATCAATCAACAAAAACTTTTCCGGGTAATGACAAAGTCTATTATGATGAAGGTATTTTTGTAGGATATCGATATTTTGATGAAAAACAACTAGAACCATTATTTCCATTTGGTTATGGTTTATCGTATACTTCTTTTTCCTATAATAATTTCAAAATACCTAGAAAGACTATAAGTGAAAAATCGAATATCAATGTTACAATAGATATTAAGAATACAGGGAGACTAGCTGGTTCAGAAATAATGCAGGTATATGCTGGGAAAGTAAATAGTGCTGTTCCTCGACCACCAAAAGAATTAATCGGTTTCAGGAAAATCTATTTGAAATCTCAAAAAACAAAAACAATTAATTTGAAATTGCCAGTGCAATCTTTATCTTATTATGATGGAAAAGAACATGAATGGCTTATTGAAAAAGGCAAGTATACTTTATTTGTTGGGAAATCTTCCAGAGAAATCATACATGAAGAAGAATTTACAATCAAATAGGATTATTTGGAATAATCTTCTAATCTCATAGGAAGTAAAGAAAAGATTAAAAAGAAAAAAAGAAATATCTCACCAAATAACAAGAAAGCTATTTCGCCGAGGTAGCCAAGTGGACTACGGCGCTGGTCTTGAAAACCAGTTCTCGCAAGGGAACAGGAGTTCGAATCTCCTCCTCGGCACCATAAAATTATTCTTTAATATCTCAATTTAGTTTATAAATCGACTCAACCTTCATTTCTTTAAATATGAATTATTAGAATTATCCGTATTTTTATAGTAAAAGATGATATAATATTATTATTGAACCTATATATATCGGCCAAATTTATTATTGGTTCTAAATAGCGTCCGTGTTGGTTACAAAGCTGTAATTTCACCAATTAAAACACCCTCCAACAAATGTTTTACTTTTTTTGAATCCAACACGGGCTTCTTTTAATTTTACTGAATTTTCTTTCTAAAGGCAAAATTATAAATTAACTTATATGTAATCTATATGGAAGATTGAGATTATGAGTTTTGAATATTTAGAACACACCGCTGATGTGACAATTAAAGCAGAAGGATCTGATCTTAAAGAAGCATTTGAACAAGCAGCATTAGGGTTTTATGGAGTTCTTACTGATTTAGATAAAATTTCTCAGAAAAAGAAAAAAGAGTTAACTGTTCAAGCAGAAGATAAAGAATCTCTTCTTTATGATTGGATTGATGAACTCATTTTTTTATTTGATACTGAATTATTTATTAGTAATAAAATCACCATGACTGCCTTTTCCCTTAACTCAGCAGATACGTGTAAACTAGAAGCTGAATTAATCGGGGAGAAATTTAACCCTACGAAACATCCACGTAAAACC
>JAYEJY010000003.1:0-6670 GCA_034660795.1 Promethearchaeati archaeon
AGCAAGCGTTGAGGCTATAACATGCTCTCGTGCACCCTGTCCGACTAGAAGAATTTTAACTTTTGACATTATTTCCACCAAATTATTTGAACATTCTTAAGGAAAAATAATAATGTTTCTACTAACTGAAATGAAAAAACTATTTAGGTCTCTCGCTCAGCCAAACCTTTTGAAATTTCTGTTTCAATAGGGTAATCACCGTTTAAACATGCTAAACAAAGATGCTCATTTTCTGGCCATTTATCAAAACCTATGGCATCAACAAGTTTCGGGATAGTATTATAAATAACAGCATCAACACCGATGATATCCGCTATTTCCTCATCTGTCCGTTCAGAAGCAATTAATTCTCGTTCTGTCGGAAAATCTGTCCCCAAAAAACAAGGTTTGATTAATTTGGGGCACGAAACAGCAAAATACACCTTATTTGCTCCTGCATCACGAATCATTTTAATGATGCCTTTCGAGGTTGTTCCTCTAACAATAGAATCATCGACTAAAACAACATCCTTCCCTTCAACAAGAGACGGTAATACATTGAGTTTCAATTTCACCGCTTCTTCTCGAGCATGTTGCTTAGGCATAATAAATGTTCGTCCAACATACCTATTTCGGATAAGTGCCTCAGAATACTCGGTATCGGTTGCCTTAGAAAAACCAATAGCGGCAATTCGTCCAGAATCTGGAATAGGGACAACAAGATCTGCTTCATAACCTCGTTCTCGGAATAATTCCCCTAAAGCACGACCAATTCGTTCTCTTGCCTCATATACAGAAATGCCATCAAGAATAGCATCAGGACGAGCGAAATAGACCCATTCAAACATACAATGAGCAGCTTCTTCTTTTCGAACAAGATGCTTTGTTTTGAGACGTCTGTTCTTAATGATAAGAATTTCACCAGGCTTAATATCCGCAAGTGGTTCAGCACCAACGATAGTTAAGCCAATAGTTTCAGAAGCAACAACAACATCCCCTTCGTTTGTTTTCCCATAGCAAAGCGGTTTAACCCCATAAGGATCTCGGAGAGCAACCATCTCACCTTTCGAGGTGAGAAAAATGATAGAAAAAGCGCCATCTAAATGATCGAATAATAATTGACAAGCTTTTTCGAGATTCCCATTCCCTTTTTCCAAACCAAGATCTAACAGCTTACCGATAACTTCCGTGTCAGTATCATGACTGAAACGATACCCTTGATCCATTAAATAATCACGAACTTGTTCGTAATTGGAAATTGTTCCGTTAAAAGCTATTGCTAGTTTAAAATTCTTGGTAGTAATCATATAGGGTTGTATGCCTTCAGATAATTCTTGTCCAGCAGTGGGATAACGGACATGTCCTAAACCGAAAGTGCCCATGAGGGAGGAGAGAATAGGTTTATCAAAAATATCTCTGACATATCCAAGGTCTGAGATGGTTTTCATTTTATTATCTTGGACCACAGTTATACCGGCACTAGACTGCCCTCTATGTTGAAGCGTTAATAACCCTTGATAAATAAGAAATCCAAGATCATCTCTTCGCTTATGTGTTCTAATACCTATAACACCACAATGCTCTTTCAAAGGCATCTTCCTTACCACTTAGTTGACAACAAGTCTTTTTACTTTTAAAAGTTTTAGATTTACATTATTATAGGCTTAGTACTCTCTATACTTCTTCTTTTGTTCCTTCCATTTCTTGAAGCATCTTATTTTCCCATTCTTTTTTAATGGGTGTTAAAAAGAGATTTAAGATTAGTTCTTGCTTATCTTTTATAACCATTTGTGGTTTCTTTATAACCTTGCCGAGGATGGTTACCGGGATATTTTGTTCCCTAACTAATTCCAGAATCTTGTCCTCCTTTTTTTTAGGTGCTGTTATAAGGAAACGACCTAGACTTTCTGAGAAAAGCTTAATGTCTCTTCGTCCGGTTTGTTCCGTAATCTTTTCTAGGTTTATTTCACAGCCACAATTGCCACTCATAGCCATTTCTGCTAAAGCAACAAAAAGCCCGCCTTTAGAAAGGTCATGACAAGCTGTTACTAATTCTTGAGAAATGATTGAAACAATCGTGTCAAGTGTTTTCTTTGCTGTTTTGTAATTAACTGTTGGAACCTGTCCATCATTTGAATGATGAATGACTCGAGTATATTCAGACCCGCCAATTTCTGCCTTTGTTTCACCAATTAACAAAATAATCTCATCGGGGTCCTTAAAACTCTGGGTCATTGCTTTAGAAACATCGTCAATTATCCCAGCAACGAAGACAACTGGAGAAGGTTTCACAGCGATGTCATTTATCTCATCATGATTATAGAAGCTGACATTGCCGCCAACACAAGGAACAGCAAGAGCTTCGCTTGCTTTACTTAATCCCTCAACAGCTTTTTTAAAAGTCCAAAAAACAGTTGGGTGTTCCGGGTTGCCAAAATTCAAGCAATCTGTCATCGCTAGTGGTTTCCCTCCTACGGCAGCAACATTACTACAAGCTTCCATCATCACACCTTGTGCGGCATTATAAGGATCAAGATAACATTGCCGTGAATTTCCATCAAAGGTCACCGCCACCCCTTTATTACTACTAAATTCCGTTAAACGGAAGACACCAGCGTCACTCATGCCGGATTTAATAACTGAATAAAGCCCTACTTCTGTGTCATATTGACGATAAACCCAAGAACGACTAATAATATTATCACTCAATAGAAGCTCTAAACAAATTTTTTCTAGATTCTTGGGCTCTTCTGGAAGCCAGTCTTTTTGGAGAGTCTTAATATAGTCTGGTTTTTTTGCGGGACGATTGGCTGTGGGTGGATCAGTTAAAAGATGAGCGGGTAACTCAACAATAGTTTCTCCCTGATAATGAACAATGCATTTACCGGTAGTAGTAACTTCCCCGATTTCCTCATATTGTAATTCATATTTCTCAAAAATCTCTTCTAATTGCTTCGCATTTTGCGGTTTTACCACAAAAAACATCCGTTCTTGTGATTCGCTGACAAGAATTTCCCAGGGGAGCATATCATCTTCCCGTAAACGGACTTTCTCCAAGTCAATTTCAGTACCTGTACCACCAGCATCAGCTGTTTCAGAAATAGCACAAGTGATACCTGCAGCGCCTAAGTCTTTTAAGCCTTCAACAATACCTGTTTGAATAGCTTCTAAGGTTGCTTCAATAATGAGTTTTTTCAGATACGGGTCGCCAATTTGGACTGCCCCTCGGTCGCTTTCAGATTCCTCTGTAATATTTTTTGAGGCAAAAGAAGCTCCTTTTAAACCGTCACGACCAGTGGATCCGCCTAATAAGTAGAGCTTATCACCTGGACTACTAGCTCTGCTTAGCGCTAAATCTTTCTTTGGCATGACTCCAAAACAACCTACATTAATTAAACAATTAGTTTGAAAGGAGGGGTCAAATTCTATTTCGCCACCAGCATTTGCAATACCTACACAATTCCCATAATCCCCTACACCCTTTGTGACCCATTTCAAGAGCCATTTAGTATGTGGATTAGAGAGATTACCAAACCGAAAACTATCCAGTAATCCAATAGGTCGGGCTCCCATACAGAGAATATCACGAATAATACCGCCAATCCCAGTGGCAGCCCCATTATAAGGGTCAATTGCTGAAGGGTGATTATGCGACTCGAGTTTAAACACAAGTGCTAAACCATCACCAATATCGACAACCCCAGCATCTTCCCCAGGTCCACAAATAACTTGGGAACCTGAAGAAGGAAGTTGCTTCAATACAGGTCGGGAACTTTTATAAGAACAATGTTCTGAATTCATAACTTCAAGCATCGCAGCTTCAGGGACAGATAACTCACGGTCCACTTCAGCAAAAACAGCTTCTTTCTCCTTTCGAGTTAATTCAAGCTCTTCTTTGGCTACTTTTTCGGTCATGTTTATTGCCTCCGAATAAATTCCTTTATTGATTGAAAGTATTTTTTTCCATGATTTGTGTTCCATGGGCTAATAATCGATTCCGCAGCTCGTTCAGGATGAGGCATTAGGCCAACAACATTTCCTTCAATATTACATATACCAGCAATGTTTCCGACAGAACCATTGGGATTTGCTTCTTTTGTAAGAACACCCGTATCAGTGGAATAGCGCCAGACAATTTGGTCTTGCTCATTAAGCTGTCGTAATCCCTCTTCATCAAGATAATAGCGCCCCTCCCCATGAGCAATAGGGATTTTCCAGATATCACCAGGGGAAGCAAGCTGCGTTGCAGCGGAGCGGTTGGTTTCTACGCGAAGATTGACCCATTTACAGGAAAAACGGAGGGTGTCATTGCCAATTAACGCACCTGGTAATAAGCCTGCTTCTACGAGAATTTGAAACCCATTACAAATACCAAAAATTGGCACTCCCTGTTTTGCTAAATGTTTTACTTCTTCCATGACAGGCGTAAAAGCAGCAATAACACCTGCACGGAGATGATCCCCATAGGTAAAACCACCAGGAAGGAAAATCGCATCATAATCATCCAGCTGTTTCTGAGCGTTTTCATGCCATAAAAGGTCAACATTCCAATTCATCACTCGACGCATGGCTGCTACTAAATCACGATCACACGTTGACCCTGAAAATTGTATGACAACGACTTGTAAAGTCATAATAATTCACACATTACTTTTTATTTTACAATTTCAATGGTGCAACGATGAGCTACTGGGTTGTAGATTCGAAGCTCATCCACCATCCGCAGACAGATTTCTTTTGCTTCTTTTGCTGTTGTTGCTGTAAGAGTGACCTTCAAAATTTTACCACTTCTTACCGATTCAACCATTTCAAACCCGTGTTTAATCATAAGGTCATGCATAATCGTTTCACCTTCAGGATCACGAGCATTAGGTTTCCCTTCAATAATTATTTCAGCTAAGAATTCAGGCACAAGTACTTACCACCAAGATTAGTAGACTTATAGGTCTCATGCTTCCAAAAGCTATTGTCTGTTTTAAAGATTTTTTATTAAAATAATAAATAAGTGCTTTTTTTCTCTTCATAAGTCTAAACTAGTAATAAAAAAAATAACCTCCCAGAAAAACTGGGAAATTAGAAAACTAATAGACCAATATTAAGATAAACGAAACCCGCTAAAAAGGTAAGGATTCCTAAGGTGAAAAAAATTGTAAGAAATACTCCTCTTATTTTATACCAGGTTGTTGTCCTTTCATATTGTTCTTTAATAATATATTGCCAATCCTTTTTTTGTGAATCTTCTTCAATAATTGTTTTACCAAACAGCATGGGTAAAACATAAAGAACTAACGATATTGTAAAAAAAGTTATTGGGAGAATAAGAGATATCAAAAAAGAATATCCAAATTCTCTATTTAATTGATTTAACTCTTCTTGAAAAAGAGCTAAATATAGCATATTAACAGCTAATGCGAGAAATAATGCCCCTAAGTAAATTCTTAATGAAAACCGGAAATAGCTATTCGCCTCAGCTTGAGTTTTAAACGCTTTATAGATGGGTTTAGATTCTGTCATTTTAATCCTCCTATTATTGTGCAGATATAACGATAAAAAGTATTGAATACAATGCAATAAAATCAATCACAACATAGCCTATTCCTAGCCATAAACAAATTTCAGCCATAGTAGATGCTGCAATGTAAGTCCAACCAATCCAAATAAGATATACTCCTTCATAACTAGCAGCAATAGTACTGTAAGCAGCTGATAATGCTAGAAGAACTCCTCCAAAAGCGATTAGGGTAGTTGATAAAGCTATAAATGCATTAAAATCATCACCCGAATATGAATCGCTTCTTAGTTCATTAAGCATATCCTCTAGTTTAATTGTATACTCGTCATTTTCTGATTTCCCATCGATAAGGATATCTTCAACTTTTACATAATTTTCCATATCACTTTCTATATAAGCAAATGTATTAAATTCGATAGTATTTGTATGCATTTCATAGCTGTTATCTTCTTGTTTTTCATAATATTGATTTGTTAGACTAAATTCTATAATTCTACCTTTATGATTCAACATGAATGAACCTAAACTACTAACCGATGATTGAGAATTTAAATTCCAATAAACATCTCCCCACCATTCTGTATATGCGTAACATAGACCATTTATAAAATCTGGCGCATTTTATATCCCATTCGATCCTCCGCCTGATCCATCTCCTGGATCGAGATCAGTTAAAAGTATATTTTTACATGGCAAAAAGTCTGATTTTTTTTTCCCACTGTAAAAGTTCTAGTAAATCATCCATTGCAGTAATAAGATCAATTTCATTATCATAAGCTAAAAGCTGTTTACCTGATAAAGCAATCATCTGTGAATAACAAGCAAGAAGGGCGACAGTATCTTTATCTTCTGCAAGTTTTTGAATCTGACTCGCAGAATAATCGCCAATAAAAAACTGTTGATCATAAACATCGAAATTGCCATGCCCAATAATAATCATTGTCTTATCTGATAGAAAGAGTAATCCCTTAGAATATACAATTGTTGTAAACTTAAAATCATTGGAGATGGCATGTGTACGTAAATAACTAGTAATTTCTGGAAATAACCTATCATCCAATTCAGCATACGATTTTTTGAGAACTGGGTTTAGTCTATTATTATTAATTTGATTCTCCGTTTCTGTAAATTTGTTGTCAAATATCTGAGGAATATGTGGTGTTATTATTTGTAAATTAA
>JAYEJY010000003.1:6680-29286 GCA_034660795.1 Promethearchaeati archaeon
TCCCGAGTAATTTTTTTCCTTCATTTTTTATCCTCTCAATTAGTTACAAAAATATTATAAAAACGGATATATTAATATTTAGCACATTACTTATCGTAAAAAATCCAAATTATTCATGATTAATTTAGTAACTCAACTTTCAGTACTTTTTGCTCAATTATTATTAAGGATTAGATTTCTCAAACAGAGATTTTCATTTATAATATTAATATAGAGTTAGAATTATGTTTTAACATATAACCCGGCGTCGTTCATGACATAAATTAAACCAGCTTTGTTCTCTTGTAAGAACTGTTTGACATATTGCCGTAAGGTGTCTTGAACATTTCCCTCTATCTCTACAGGATTAATTCTAAAGGTTTCTTTCAGTTCCTCGTGATCCATTTCTGTAATCATATCAATTTGGTTTTGCTTGAGAATTCGGAGTAAATCAACAGGTTTTTGATTGCCAATCCTGAAAGTTTCTTCACTACATTTATTGGCAACCACCCAAGCGAGGGCTTCTGCTACGTCTTTGTCCTTTACAGCAAGCATAGTTTCATGATAGGGTTTGTTTCCTACACCATCTTGTGCTCGTGCTAAGAGCAGTATTTTCCCGCCTTTTTTCGTCGCATTCCAAGCTGCATGTATCCCCTTATCTGCTTGATAGAGATTTAACCCAAGTTCACCTGTTGTAATTATAGTGAGATCAGCACCTTGCTCTACTTCAATTTCTCTTAAGGGTTTCAACAATTCACGTGCTTTCATATGAAGTGAAATGATATCACCCGCATTGAGATGGACGATTTCTTTATGATGAAGAATAGCATCAACACAAAAGATTGGCTTGGTTTCGTTGACAATCTTAACCATTTCAATCATATCTTGAATAACAGGGTTTCCTTCGGTATTTCCTAAACGACATTCGGGACGAAAGCCTGTCTCTTTGGTAAAAGCTTTAGGATGATTTTTACTAATGGTCTTTCTCCCCGATATGCCAGGGAAGATTTGTTTGACAGTTCCCGCTACCCCGGCAAAATAATGGTATTCACTATCAGTCATCGCAATTAATAAACACGCAGAAATGGCTTCTTCATTTAGATAGATAGGTGTTCCTCGAGTAGAAGACCCAATTTGTTTGATCCCTTCATCACAATTATGGATCATCACATGATCGTGATACTTATCCCAGATGGAGTCCCCAAGGACTTGTTCACGTATTTCTTGTTCTGTTGGCGGCCGATGGGTACCACTGGCAACGAGAATACCCACATCCTCTTCCTTTACCCCATAGTCAATAAGTTTTGGATAAAGAAGAGGTAATAACAGACGGGTATGGCTATTGGGTCGGGTATTGTCATCTGTTAAAATAATAACCTGTTCACCTGGTTGATAGTGGTTTTTTACTAATTCTCGCAAAGAAGGACTATCGATTGGATCATTAAGGATTTCATCTAAGCGTTGTTCTAAATCAGAGACTCTCTGTACCTCCGTGTCAATTTCCAATACTTGAGCATTCGTACCTTTTGGGATGAATTTATTAATAATTGTTTTACCGTATTCAATAGGTGTATCCATATATTTTTGTGGCATAACTTTTTTCTTCCTAGTATGTTATTTTAAGAGATACTCGCTTTTTATAGAAATATCTTACCTCTACTTTATGTTTTTAGTTATTTCTTTTCTAAGTTACTCTCAAGGAACCATTAGAGATAAGGGCAAAATAAAACAACTGAAAAGAGAAAAAGCCTCTTTTAAAGGAACGATACTCTTTTTTAGGAGGAAAAGAAAAACAAAATATTATGGCGAAAAGAATAATCTCTCTTGATATTATCCGAGGCTGGGCAATTCTGGGGAATCTCTTAGTTCATTTCTTCATGATAACCAGTGAAGTAGAAGGCTTAGCAGAAGCAGGACAATTAGATCAATTAGGTATCACAGGCTTTCTTTTCATGGGTTTTATAGTTGTCTTTGGACATTGGCGGGGATTATTCTTACTTATAAGTGCAACAGTCCATTGGTATAGTATGCAAAAGAAATACAAAGCGGGTGTTTCCAGAAACACTATCCTCCGACAGGAACTTCTTAAAGGATTTCTATTATTTATTTGGGCAATGTTGTTTTACTTATTTATTGGAGAATTTGCACTCTCAAATCAGTGGGCAAATCTCCAGACAACCGTCAGCGTTGACTGGCGACAAATCTATCATGTAGACCAATTCACAAATATCGCTATTGCGATTTTTATTTCAGCCATTATCTTCTATTTTTGGTCAGCTAAAGAACAAACAAGAAAACCATGGATAGCAGTATCTTCTTTCATTGTTTTAGGGTTATTATTTGTTTTTCCAGCACCATATGTACATGAAGCTGCAAATAATTACTGGGGAGTTGATTTCAGCACAAATGGTGGGATAGATATCACAAGTTTCAAAGGACCAAGGGATTATGTAATACGCTTCATAGTAAATCAATTCGTTGCGAGAGAATCACCATTAATGCCCCATTATGCTTATAGTGCCGCAGGTTCGGTAATAGGGGTATTTATCTCACAAAAAGAGAAATTACCAAAAAAGAAATTCTTAGGGTGGGGATTTGGAACGGCGGGAATTAGCATCGTTTTTGGAGGTCTCTGGTTAATAGTAGTAGATAAAGTATTTACCCTACCCGTGGATGAAATCATTACTTTAACAGCAAATTTTCATATCCATCCAACATGGTATGTATTCGCAACTTTAGGATTATTATTGATTGTAATTATGAGTTTCTTTGCAAGTATAGAGTTTAATGAAACCTTGCATATTAAACGTCGACTTAAGATGTCCCGGATGAGTCGTCGAGCTGGTTTTCTTTCCTTATCCGTTTATTCATTAGCAACAATCCAGGCCTTTCTACGGGTTGGCATGTGGGGAATTTTCAAAGCATTTGGCAATCCAAATGCCGATATGTTTCGGACAAACCTCGGCTTACCTACAGGTTGGGTGGTCTTTATGTGGGCTTTAGAACTTGGTACTTGGTTTCTGATCCTCTGGTTGTGGGAAAAAGGACCGTATATAGGTTCACCAGACTGGTTATTCGCAGCAGTGTTAAAGGGACCAATGAAAATGAAACCAAATAAGAGATGGCTTTTCCAAGACCCGCTTGATGTACAAGGACGGCTTATTAATGTACAACCTATACTGTGGGTAGATCACAAACCATCAAAAGAGGATATAGTAGTAACAGAAAAGCAAGAGGACTCTTTAGAAATTCAAGAGAAACATCTTTCACAAGCTAAGTAACAAAAAAATTACTTTGTAAAGGGTTTACTTTTCCACCAAGCAAATTACTACATAGAAATACCGCTGCTTTTAGCTAAACTGTTTTAAAATCATATTTTAAACGCAGATAATCTATAAAAAAGAAAAATTTAAGAAAAAATTATTATTGACTCAGTAGGTTCTAAAAAAACATGAAAAAAGGTTTGAAGATCATCCTAATAATAGCACCAATAGCAGTACTCGTTATATTTGGTGGCATTTTTGGCGGGACATTACTCTATACTAAAAATAATGTTTCTTACGTTGTGGGAGATGCCACACTAACAGAATATATTCAACCTTCAATAGAATCTTATTTTGGGTATATTGTTGTTTCGGTACCGATAGAAATAACAAATAACGGGTTGTATGCTATTGAAAATCTGAATTTATATCTAACAGTGGCAGGGCAAGCTTTTACTCTTAGTTCTCTTAATGGCTTAGAGTTAGGAACAGGGAATAACACCATTGGAACAATAAAGAAAAAAACAACATGGTCCGGGAACTTGGAAATAAATATGACCCAAAATATTGCTACATTAGCAATACAAGATGGGGAAATGAAAATAACTGTGGAAGGAACACTCAATCTTGATGTTCTTCTATTTAAAATCCCTAATTCTTTTATGGATGAACAAATAAAGGAATGGGATTCACCATTTGGGTTTTAAAAACTGCATAAAAATAAAGCTCTAAAAACTTTTTTGTCCTATAGAAAAACGATCATTTATTAGCTCGATTATTCAATAATTTATATTTGTTTTAAAAAATTCTGTAAATCTTTTCTAATTATTAATTGTAGACTACTTTTTTTCTAAAAAGAAAAGGAGTATTTTACTAACAATACGTTATATTTATGAATTTTTTTTCTGAGAAAAATTCATGGTTATTTAATTAAAGAGAGTAATTTTATGGTTTTCAAATTAAAAATCGTTTAATGCCAAAGAAAATTTAAATTGCAGCTTATCCTATTTATTACTATTGGGAGGCGTTAATCGGAATTCTAAGCTTACAATAGCATTATTTTTTTGATTATCTATTCTTTTTAAATTAAAAGATATCTGCTTACGATATATATGGATTCAAGTCAATAAAAAATTGGAGATATAAAAAATGGGTATAAGAGAGAAAATCTTCAAACCTCATCGACGTTTAATTCACAAGAAAAATTTTTTTGCTTTTTTCTTAACAATTATTGGCGCAGCTTTTGTAATCATCGGCATATTTCAAGAAGCCAGTGTAGATCTCTTGCTAAATT
The DNA here is from genome assembly GCA_034660795.1 of Promethearchaeati archaeon. Lineage (GTDB taxonomy): Archaea > Asgardarchaeota > Heimdallarchaeia > JABLTI01 > JABLTI01 > JAYEJY01. Next base: position 11,217 of record JAYEJY010000003.1, read on the forward strand.
TTTGGTATGTTTTTGTCGCTATAACTGGGGGTGGTTATCTCATTTGGGTAATCTATAATATCTTACTTTTTCAAACCATCATATACGTGTTGAAAGAGGATGAAATTGTGACTAAACGAGGTGTTTTACATAAAAAAGAGAGAAGCATTCCTTATAAGAACGTAACAAACATGTCAATAGCTCGTGATCCTCTCGATATGTTATTTGGTATTGGAACAATAAGAATCCAAACCGCGGGAGATGAAGGTGAAAAGAGCCAAGAAGGTACTATTGAGGGTCTTACAAATTACCTCATCATGTATAATCAATTAATGCAAAAAACCAGGATTGACGAACCAGTAGAGGAAGAAGATTATTACTTACGAAAATTGGCGATAAAAAAAGCCATTCTGAGAGAATTCAGGGAAATTAAGGAGCTATTCAAGGAAAAACACAATATATGAAACTCAAAAAAATGGTGATGAAAATGAGTGAGAAAATCGAACAATTCGGGCCGGATAAGAAATATAATTCAAAAAGACAGTTCATTGCTTTTTGTTGGTTTCTATTTCTTATGCTGATTAATGTAGCTATCTTCCTAGGGATAGGAATAGGAGGAGATAATATGCGTTCAGCGATTATTTATTTAGCAATATCAGGAGGCCTTGTCTTTACATTTTATATTTTGTTTGTAGTGTATATTTACTATTATTATCAGTTAATGAACTATCGTATAAAAAAAACCGAAATGGTAGTTCAGAGAGGGGTTATCCATAAGATTGAGCAAGTAGTGCCTTATAGAGCGGTAACAAATGTAGCTGTATTTAGAAGCCTTTTTGACAGAATGTTTGGTATCGGTACAATTCGACTGCAAACAGCTGGTAGTGGCAGTCCTTATCCGGAAGAGAGTATTGAAGGGTTAGTAAATTATCAAGAGATTTATGATAAATTAATGTCAAAAATTAGGTCTGTAAGAGCTATGGGACTAACAGCAGCAAGTATCGAAGGTGAAGGTGCGATTGATTTAGAAGAGGAATTAAAAGTTAATTTAGAAATCCTACAAACTCTCAAAGAAATTAAATCCTTGCTATCAGAAGAAAGGTAATAATTTCTTCTCCTTTTTATTTTTTTAACAACAAATTATCCGAAAGATAAATCACTATTTTGAAAGCAAAGCGAAAAAAATAGAAAATGAAAGCAATTAGCGATAATAAGTAATTGCTTTAGCTGGATTGAATAAGGCTGTAGGATCAGATGGTAAAGGATCCGTAACCTCTAGGTATTGAAATAACAGCTCACGATTGCTTGTCATTTTGATAAAGATAACCTTGGTATAACTCCCTCCGAAACCAAAACCGTCACAATAATAGTAATAGATGTTACCATCGTTCATAACTTGGCTGAAATTACGATTACGATAACCACTAGTAGTAGGGGTAAATACGTAGACACTTTGATCATAGGTTGAATTTCCAGCGGTGCCTATAGATATCGCTCCTTTGGAAGCATTGAAATTATGATAGACTAAGGCCAGACCGTATTCTTCCTGGCGTTCGTCTTCCTTTCCCTCTTGAGCCCATATTCCTTGAGCAGTATTTGGAACATCAAAATCGATACGACCACAATAACCAGGGGGATCGACGGGACCAGCCCACCCACTTACTTTTGTTTCTAATGTTGATTTAAGTGGCTCAGTGAAATAGGCTAACGGACAAGCAGTATGTTGGAAATGACGACTCAAGTCAGTATTAACCCATTCAAGATTAACTCGTTGATCTTTTAACCAAAAATCAAAACCACCGCCACCAATACATGCCCGGCCAAGAAGCTGCCCAGCTTCAACTTCTATGTTCTTTTTGATAGAATACACTGTAAAAGTGCGATTATCAATTTCATAACAATTAACAGGATCGCCAAAATCGCCTATTTGATCACTGAGAAAAGAACTGATATTATTCACATGCCCATATTGACCGGAGACCTGGGAACACACAGCAAAATCAATCGTATAATCTGTGCTAACTCCAGCTATTTGAGGAGGATCATATTCAACATATTCAATAGTAGTAATAGTAATCTCTTCAGGAGCATAAATCTCTAACCCATCAGGATAAGCGGTGTGATTAGTGAAAAAATAGATGTGATCTGTTGGATAGGTGTGCCCAGGAGGATTAAGGTTCCCCAAAGGAATAATGGCTTCTAAACGATCCATATCAACGGGATACTCCGTAAACGGCTTAGCAACACACGATTTGAACAGCAAAGGATTAAAGAGAAAGAAATAGGTGAGAAAACCAGCAGATCCAAGAATAACTATAATCATCGTGACAATGATTGTAATTTTAATACCTTTTTTCATACCTAGTGTTAGTCAGAAGGAAACAAAAAGCTTGTGCTAAAGGAAAAAGCATAAGCGAAGGTTTATGCTAGTATTATTATTCTTTATCTACCTCTTTTAAGGGGTAAACAAAATGTACCTGGTGATTAAACCAGCTCATATCATGCGCTACAAACCCACAGATTTGAAAACCACATGACAAATAAAATTGTTGGGCATAATCCATGAAATCACCGGTATCAACTCTTACAACATTGATCGTCGGATGTTTTTCACCGATAGCAATGGCTTTTTTGACAAGACGGGTTCCAATACCTTCCCGTAAGTACTGCTGATGAGTTACTAGCGATTGAATATAGAGTGATCGCCACCGAAATTCCAAACAGATGTATCCCACAATGCTCTTAGTTTTAGCTTCTTCAACAACATAGGTAACACCAAGCTCGGGGACGGTTTGGTAAATGTTTATTCTTTGAAATTCAGAATCGAGAAACGGTTCACCAAAATTTTCAGCCGTAAGAATAATATTTTCTAGCTCTTTTCTATCAGACTCCCGATATTCTCTAATGGTTAACTGCATATCTACATCACATTATCCTTATCTCTCATAATTTTATACGCTGGCTAATAAATTTAAAAGATTTTCTTTTTCAAAATAATTGCTTCTCTAAGTTGTTGTATCCATAAAGCATTCTAAAAAAATAGAAACTATCAGACACAACTCAAGAGTCCTAAAAAAAACAAAAAAGCAGTACTACAGTTAAGGGTTGCCGCTAAAGAAGAGATCTATCTCATCATATGCCCATAGTTTGTACTTATCACCAAGCACTTGGGCAATAAGACGATAGTCATCATCATTAATGGTATTTCTTTTAGGTATGTTGCATAGTTTGCCAAATTCCTTAAGGGCTTGAACCATGTTATCTTTAGCAATCATTCCGCCTGTAACCATGAAATGCTTAAATAAACGTTCATGATGGTTCTTTAAAGTATCAGCTGATTGAGGACCAGTAAAATTTGTTAAAAGGATAGAACAGCCCCTTAACAGACGTTCAAAGTCAACTTGATGAGTGACTTGGTAAAGCCGGGCAAATTCCTTTGGCAAGGCTACTTCTTTATTGAGGAACTCGATGAAAAATTTCTCAGGGAGTTTTTCTTTGTTAATATCTTTATAGGCCGAACCTGGTTCAAAGACCATTTTAATACCGTCAGCAATAACAAAAACATTGGTTCCTGCTTTTTTCAGGTATTTTTTCCCTTTATCAAAATTAAGAGCGAACATCTTAACACTAGAGTACTCCTATAAACCATTTAAGTGTTCTTACAAACAGTCAAGTTAGGAGTCAGTGCAGAAATCCGTAATTGGTAGCTTCTTTCTGTTGAAGACAATAATACAATGTTCAATAATATTACTGTAACTAACCAAGAAAACTAGAAAAAGTTAACAAGAAAAAAATCAGAAAGACATAAAGAATTTCATTGACAGAATAATTATTCACTAAAAACAATCACTAAAATTGATAATTCCTTAAAAGTGATTAAATCAAGAATTGAAATAATATGAAATTTATAAGCAATAATCATTTTCGATATTTTTCCAGTAAGCTTAAAAATTCTCGTAATATTTCCTCTTTGAAAATTCTTCTCTTATCGATTGGAGAATTTTATTATGAATCAAGAATCATTCTCAAAAAAAGAAGAAATACAAGAGTTAATTGTTGATGAAATCCAAGCAGAAAAAATAACCCTGAAACCCGCCCCATTTTCATATTATCTCAAAGATTTAGGAATTGGAGTTGCCATAATCGGGGTTCTTGTTGGCTTAGCTGTATTATTGTTAAAATATACGAGCGGAGTGGGCCCCAAAGTGGGAAGGTATCTTTTATTTGCCTCCATCTGTGGAGGACTGCTCTTACTAGAGTCTATTTATAAACTAATACGTTATCCATCCTTTGATAAAAACGTCTATCAATTTTCAACTGAGGGATTAAAAGTTACAACAAAAAAGGGAACTGATAATACAATTCCTTGGGAAAAAATAAGAAATATCTCTACACCTCAACTTGGAAAAAAACCCCAAATAAAAAATTAATCATTAGAGATAAGGAGCGAAAGGAAGAAATAACAATAAACTTAAAGCATTATAGAGAACCGAAAATTGAAAATTATGACGAAGATAAAGTTACAAAAAAAATAAAAAAATTCTATAATATAATGAAAAAAAGATCGAGTACAGTGTCAATTTAACGCTTCGAGAGAACTTTATGGTTTATAAATAGGTTCATGCGTGCCTCTGAATACTGTAGCTTGACTGAGGGACAAGAACAGATACTTTGTTTACCCTTTAGCGGGGGTAAAATACCCGGTGAATCGATTGTATTCCCCAAGTAACATCTCTTTTTCTTCAAGATATAAAAACCAATTATGGATTTCAGCTTCAAGAATAATTTTGCTTGCAGCAAGTGTTTCTAAATTGTTTTGGAAAGCATTTCTCACAGGAGTAAATTCCATCATATTATAGGCTTCGGAGAAAATAACATCTGCAATATCATTAAGATTTAATTCTTGTTGTGTTGAAATAATACATCGGACAAACGCTCTCGCTTGCCATGTTACAAACTCTTCGTATCTTTTTACATAGCCACTCGCAAGTGCTTTTGCAATTTCCCCAAGCGGGGACTGTTCAATATTAAATCTAGCTTTCACATAAGGCACCAGTATCTCTTCTACTTCTTGGATCAGTTTTTTACTCAATTTTCACCCTCTTGTGATTATTCTGGTCTTATTACAAATAAGTCTCTCTTCATTTAAATGTTAACAAGCCCCTTTCTTATTGTTAAAAGATTGAGTTATCCTCATATGCCATTTATATAGAGGACATCCTAAGAACCATCAGACAGGATTATTTTCCTAGCGTAGTTTTTTAAAGGCCTTTCTTCCTCTTGGATCGTTAGTTAAATACCAAATTAAGGGCTTACTTTCTAGAGAAGGTTACGATAAGCTGATAGTTAGTCGATTTTTTTTCACCTAAGAATTATTAGGCAAAAAAGAGGTTTATTATTTGGAAAGAAACTCGTTTTTCTTTCCAATCGCTACTATTTACTGGAAATGAGTTAGGTATGAATCGAAAAAAGATCAATTATTTTCTCAAAGCATTACTTCTCTCCTTCGTGATACTTACAGCATTAAGTGGGGGGTTTTTGAACTGTTGGGGACAAGTTCCTCCCCAGCAAATAAAAGACGACGGATTGCACACACTGGCCTATGTGGACACCGAGCTTGTAGCTACCTATCCTGAGCAATCTTGGGGCTCTCGCTCAGCTGGCTTTATCATGCGAGAAGGGAATGTCTACACCATTATCGGTAGTAATCCCACGGTATTAGATGTCAGTAATAAGAGCCATCCCACTTTCGTCGCTGAGTATGATGCTCCCGATGCGTGGTTTCGAAACCTTATATTACGAGAACCCTTGCTTTATCTTGGTATTTCCTATGGCGTGGAGATTCTGAATGTCAGTAATCTCAACAACATCACTAAGGTTGGTGAGTATAATACTACTGGCGTTGTTTGGCAACTTGCAATACACAATGATGTGCTCTATTTAGGAGCAAATACTGCCGGTTTGGTTATCCTCAATATTAATGACCCCACAAATCCCGTCGAATTGGGGTGTTATGATAATAATGGTGCTGTTTGAGGTGTGCATATTCGCGAGTCCATTGCTTACCTCGCAGATTTACAGCAATCCATGGTGATCGTTTATGTAAGTGATCCTACTAATCCTACAGAAATTAGTCAACATGCGGAAACCATTGAAGGCGACCGAAACGAAAGCATAGGCTCCTTTAAGAGAAACATCAATAGCGAGTTCATCTCTATCTTCTCCGCTGGAGCCTTCACCGCCATAATAAACACCGACTTTAACAAGGTTACTCAAATCACTGATATTAAAGACTTGGAGCCCCCAATACCCACAAGCAACATAAGCAAACTCACCATTGACGTGAATCTTAAACGCAGGTAAATCATCATAATGATCATGCTCAAACCCTGGTTCATCATCATAGATGTGAGTGATCCCACAGAACCGTCCAAATAGGAAAATTTACTGAGTTTGGCGATGTTATATACGCGGACGTCTAGGATGATTATGCTTATTTACAAACAGATGATTATGGCTTAATGATCTTGGAGTTAACCTATTATAGTTCCAATCCTTCCGCTGGTATTACAGGCTTCACCTTTCTTCCGGCATCTATGGGGTTTTTCGTGCTGCTAGTTATTATCCCTCTCATCAGAAGCTATTAGAAAAAAAGCAATAAGAATTAAACTCCCATTAATTTCTCTTTTCTTTTTTAATAGAAAACTACTAATAGGCTGTTAAGTGTTCAAAAATAAGATACAAAAGAAATGCCAGTAAAACACCTACACAAAACAACAAGTTACAAAATCAACAGTAATAAATGGTGGACCGGATGAGATTTGAGCTCATAGCTTCTTGATTTTGATGAGAACTAGAATGTAACAACTTCAAGACCATAGGGAATGAGTTTTTGCATATCTTTATCATTTGAAAGTAATTTTGCATTGTAAACAATAGCAGTTGTTCCAATTAAAACATCAATTAAAGGTAGCTTTTTACCAGAAGAAATCTGTTGGGATTGAATATCAGAAGCCCTAGTAACAATTTCAGATGAGAGAGGTAGGATTATAATCGAGTCAAGAAAATCTGTAAGAAGTTGTTTGACGCGTTGATTTTGAGATAATCTAATACCAAGATTTAATTCATATTCAACAAGAACGCTAATCAAAACAACATTTTGCTTTAACAAAGGTTCAAATTTTTCGCGGGGAATAACTCCTTTGAAAAAATCAACTACAAGATTAGTATCAAAATGAATGGGTGAAGTCATAGCTAAAGACGATCCTGTTCTTTTTTGCGATCGTTAGCAATACGAGCCATGACGGAGTCGAAGTCAGAAGAATTAGAAAGCTGACCATAAAATTTGAGTATGTGTTTACCATTGCCACGAATGAGACGAGTAAAGAGGTCATTAAAGGATTCATTCTCATCTTTCATAGCACAGAGAAGCTCATAAACTTCATCACTTACACTAAGAGTTTTGTAGCCCATAATCATCATTTATATATTAACAATACACAGATAAAAAAATTTTGTTTACTAAACGATTGCTTTCGTGGGTACCACCTGTAACTTCACCAGCTGTATGAAGATTTGGAATATTGGTCTCAGCATTTTTTAATTGCTATTCAGCATAAAATACCAAACGTAGCAAGAACACTTAAGAGAACAAGGAAAAGAATTCTAAAAAGAATTCCAAATCTTAAAGAAAAGTAAGGAAAAAAACTGGTGGACCGGATGAGATTTGAACTCATGGCCTCCTCCATTTTTGTCGACAGGCTTCGCGTTCCCATCGATTGCCAAGGAGACGATCTTCCGCTGATCTACCGGCCCTTTCTTTTTTTCTTCTCTTTTTCTTTCTGCTTGTTTTTCTTTTTTGAATCTTTCGTTTATTGTGAGTTCTTTTTATCTTCTGCTTTTTTCACCATTTTTTTTGCCCATTTTCTTGCTTTTTCTCTTTCTTTTTCATTTTTTTCTTCTTCCCTTGTTTCCTTTAGTTCTATTTTTCCTATTATTTTGTTTCCTTTCAGCATTTTTTCTATTTCTTGTAATGCTTTTTCCGCTGATTCTCCGCAGCTACAGAATAGTGCGAATTTTTTGTTTACGAATGTGTAATCTTTTAGTAGTCCTCTTATTTTTGGGTTTACGTTTCTTGCCCATACTGGTGATCCCAGATATATTAGCTCGTATTTTTTCAGGTCTTTTTCTAGTGGCTTTATTTTTGTTTTTTTCTTTGTTATTGCTCTGAATCCCCCTTTTAGGTATAGTAGTAATCCTTTGTTTTTTATTTCTTTTTTTTGGTTTTATTCTTTCTATTTCTGCTCCCACTTCTTCTGCTATTTTTTCTGCTATTTTTTTTGTGTTTCCTGTTCTTGAGTAGTATAACACTAATTTTTCCATTTTTTTGTCTCCTTCTTTTTTTCTTCTTTTGTTTTCTTTTTACCTTCTTTTCTCTCTTTTTTCATTTTTATTTTCTTCTTTCCTTCCTTCTTTTTTACTTTTTTCCCTTTCCTTTTTTTTTATTTTCCCCGTATTTTTTGTATTTTCGGTCTTTTTTTCTTGCGTCACTCATTTTCAGAGTAGCTTTTCTCTTGAGTGTTTCTCTACATTAGGAACCACTTAGAGATTATGTGCAACATTGAGTATGGATGATTGAACTAAGGATTATTTGTTCTTTTTCTAATATATCATCAAATCATTTCTTTACATTACTTTTTTCATTCGCATTTGGCTTAAAATACCCTATCTGTATTTGTCTTTCTATAGTAATTATCCCCTGGTTCCTCTAAATCTAAAACATTTTATCTCTTGAAATGGGTTCTGTTGTTAACCTTCTCAACTTTTCTTGAAACGATTCCAGCTCAGCTTGAAAATCGCTTCAAGCTGTCGCCTGAAGTACCACTAACCGCTCATCTTCTATTTTAAGAATCAGCTTGGATTCTGATTTAATGTTTATTTTTTTGCGAATTTCTTTAGGAATTTGGCTTCTATCTTTTGAGTCTACAACAATGTCTGAGTCCATGATAATTCCGCCTAGTGTACAACTTGGGAAAAAAATAAACTTTAATGATGAAATAGGAAAAAAAATTTCACGATAAATAATCCAAAAACTGCATAGAAAGAAAGATATGGGTTACTGAAAAGAAAGTGGTGGGCGGGGCCGGATTTGAACCGGCGACCTCTGCCAGTTTGCCAATGGCTCACGAATGAGGCCTTGTCGTCAAGGCAGTATCATTCCAGGCTAGATCACCCGCCCTTTGATTGTATTCTTTCCTTTTGTTGTTCTTTTTGAATCTTTCGTTTATTTACGTTTTTCCTTTTTTTTTATTATTCTCTCTTTTTTTTGATAAAAGGGAGAATGATTCCCTTTTATTTATTATACTCGTAAGGTGTCTTCTTTAAATGGCTCATAGCTTATGAAGTCGGCGTGATGAACAATTATTCCCTCGATTGTTCTTTTTCCAAGGTCCCCTTCTTTTGAATGTGTTGCTATCATGTGGCATACTTCATCCGGGATGTTATTGTTTCTTGCTAAACTGACGCCTGTAAAGGGATGTCGTAATAGTTTTCCTGTTTTTCCTACTACTGCTTTCCCCTCTTCCATGACATATTCTACCAGTTTGCCTACATCGATTAAGATTGCTCCAGCTATCAAGTAATCCCTATTTATTGGTAGTTTTTTCCCGAAGAATTCTTCCATTACTTTTGCTGCTTCTACCGCTATATGCACAACTGCTCGTTTATGTTCCATGAAGGTTACTTTGCAATCCTTTATTAGCAAGGTAAAAGGTATTTCTTCTAAATCCTTTGCACTGAGGACACTTTTCTCAAGTGCCTGTTCCCATGTTTTATAGACGTTTTCTTTCAATGTTTCGTCTTTTATCCATTCTATTTCTGGCCAAATGTTCTTTACTTCCTCGCGCATATTAATCACTTTGTTTATTCTCTTTTTATTGATAAAAATTCTTTTTATCTTTTGTTTGAAACTATTGGCAATGGTGAGAAAAACGTTTTGTTCTTTATCTTTTTCTTGAAGGTATGTTTGCTTTTCGCTTTATTTTCTTTATTTGCCCTAAGATTGTCTCACTGTCTTTTCCGACTATCATAAGGATATGTGATCCCAAGTTTTCTAAAACCACTGTTCTATTATTATAATCGACGATGGTTCTTTGTTGGAACTCCAGTGTTTTTTCTGTGAATTCTGTTTGTGCTTCTATAATATTTACGGCTAATTCTTGGAAGGCTAATTCATGTTCATTCACAAACGAATCTCTTGGTCCTGTATAGACTTGATGATTCATTGGTTTTTCAAATATCGATACGTTCATTATATTTGTCAGTTCTGGTATAAGCCGTGTTAAAAGCTCGGCATCTACAGTGAAGAGTTGTGCATAGATTTCATTTAAATCATCTCTAAAATCACTGAAAACGTTAATATCTGAGATTATTTCTGTCAATTCTTCTTCATATTTTGCTTCAAATCGCCCGGCAATCACTCGGGCTATATTTTCTAACTCTCTACTTTCCTCATCAATGAAGAGTAAGACGTATATATGTTCCCCTTCACTTACTATTACTTTGTATTTATCCTGTTGAATGGTTTGTACTAATCCCCCTCCGGTTTCTTTTCCTACCGAAAGTATTGCTGATAACATGCCTGAAAACAAGTCAGGGTCTGTTTCTACTCCTTGTGTTCCTTCCCTAAATTTATGCTCCATTAATAATAAGCCATCTTTTGTGATAATCATTACTTGTTGTGCTAGAGCCATTAGTTGTCAAAACTCCGATTCTATACGATTCGTTTACATTTTCTTCTTCTACATCTCGTATAAAATGAAATATTATCTTTTATTTATATCATTTATTGTCAAAAGTACTATTTATGCAGAACGATTACGGTAAAAGTGTCGTTTTTATTTGTCTCGTTGTTTTCAATTCGTGTTTTATGCTGTCATTTAGTAGTTCTTATCCTATAAAAGAAGCAAAATATTTTATATCCTTGAGACTTATATTTCCCAATTTGTAAATGGTTGCTATTAAAAGAGCAACAGGGTCGAGATAGTCTTGAAAATTATTTGTAATCCTTCAACCTATGGTGGTCGCGCCCGGAAAATGTGGCCATCGGTTATAAAGACGTTAAAAGAAGCTAAACTTGATTTTGAAATTGAATGGACCAAGGGGCCTTTAGATGCTGTGAGAATTACCAAAGAATCTGTAGATGAACATGATATCCTGATTGCCTATGGTGGTGATGGCACAATTAATGAAATTGTAACAGGTATTGCCCAAACAGGGTTTAAGACCACCCTGGGTATTATTCCCGCAGGACGGGGTAATGACAACGTTTTCAGTCTTCGGCAAACTAATAATCTGGATGATATTGTTGAGATGTTAAAATTACAAAAGACCCGGCTTATTGATTGCATCGAAATAGATAATGGTAAACGATATGCCTTAGGTGTTGCTGGTGCTGGTATTGACGCTGTTGTCGCTGAAGCAGTAATCGATAAACACACCCGCATTAGTTATAATCTTGCTTTGCTGCGTGCTTTTTTCAGCTATCGTCCAAGACATATGCATGTTGATATCGATAATGGCCGAGAAATCCGGGATCTTAAATCATTAGCAATCATGATCTGTAATGGCCAACGAGTTGGGAATAAAAAACTGGTAGCACCGAATGCTATTATTGACGATGGTCTTCTCGATATCTTGATCATCGGAAATACTGGTATTATTGAGTCGCTGATAACCTCTAAAGGGTTAAACACTGGCAAACATATTGAACATCCTAAAGTAGAGATTATCCGTGGGAAAAAAGCGCTTATCTCAACAAATAGTTCCAAGGAAATCCCTTGTCATGCTATGGGGGAAATGCTTGACCCATTACCCCATTCTTTTACTTGTCTACATAAAAAACTCCGAGTGCTTCGGATGTCAGAAACTGTTCTCCAACGTGAAGGCTGGGATAAAGCTAACGTTTTTTCAGAAAATGTTCAAGAATGATTATTTTTTTGAAAAGTTATGATTAGCTTTTCTTCTTAAGAACTTTTAAAGTATAGATTAGGTGGTACGAAAATTGCACATTATCCCCGTTCTGGATATTCTAGATAAACAAGTCGTTCATGGTATTGGCGGGAACCGGAAGGCCTATCAACCTCTCTCAAAGTCAGTTATTACCTCATCTTCTCATCCTGTTGATGTTATACATGCTTTTCAAGAAAAACTGGGATTGAATTGGTTTTATATTGCGGATTTAAATCGCATTCAAGTGATGAAAAACCTCAGCTCAAAGAATGATCTTAAAGAAGCTTCTCAAGAAGTTAAAACGAAATTATCAGTTAACCAATCGGTCATTAAACAATTAAAACAGTCTGATTCTTATTTAATGCTAGATGGTGGTTGTCATTCCCTGGAGGATGCCATGGAATTACAAAAGTATAATGTTGACCAAATAATCCTTGGGACAGAAACTCTTCATTCCCCACATATGCTTAAATCAATAGTAAATGTTCTTGACGCTGAAGAACTTATCCTTAGTATTGATCTATATGATGGTAAACTCTTAACCTCTAATACAGCACTGCAAGATTCAACTGCATTGGCTCTAGCAAAACAAGCAGAACAATTGGGATTGAAAGCCATTATTGTTCTAGAACTTAAGAAAGTTGGTAGTCGTAGTGGACCCTTGCATCCTGGTCTTTTGAAAATTGCTAGAACTATCACTAAGATTCCTGTTTTTGGTGGTGGTGGCGTTAGAAATAAGGCTGACCTTGAAAAGTTACAAAAAAATGGTATTGATGGTGTCTTAGTAGCTACAGCTTTTCATAACGGAACACTTAGTGTAACTGATTTACGTGCGTTCTCATCCTAAAACTTGTCAGTGGGATAAATTATTTCCTTACCATTAATGTGTATAACTATTTTTTCACTCTCTGTTATGGAACCAATTTTGTACAGTTTTTTCTGATGCTTTTGACATATTTTTTCAAGTTTTTGATGTTCCGATTCAGGGGCAATAATACAAAAGCCAACGCCCATGTTGAATGTTTTGTACATTTCTTTATCCGAAATATTGCCTTCTTCTTGAATTAATTTAAAGATGGGTAATGGCTCGGGTAAAGTGTCAAGTAGAATTCCAAGTGGCTTCTTTGTTTGTCGGGTTAGTCGAGCTAGTTTCATAAATGCTCCCCCTGTAATATTTGCTAAACCATGAACTTTTGCCTTCTCTAATATCTCAAGTATTTCTTGAACATAGATCATTGTTGGTCGGATTAATTCCTCTTGTAGACTAATGTTCTGAATTGTCTCCGTTATGTCATATTTCTCTAAGAGGACTTTTCGAACCAGGGTAAAACCATTGGAATGAAGGCCATTACTTTCTATTCCGTAAACAATATCTCCCTTTTTGACTTGGTTTCCTAATACTACTTTATCTTTGTCTACTTGTCCAATAGCGGTACCTGCAAGATCGAAGCCTTTCCCTTCTTTACCTTTAATAATATCTGGTAGTGTTGCTGTTTCTCCCCCTATGATTGCCATTTTCGATTGTACTGCCCCTTTTACTAGTCCTTTTGTTAGTTCGTTGAACATTTCCTTATTTGGTTTTTGTATTGCTAAATAATCCACGAAAACAAGGGGTTCGGCACCAACACATATAAGGTCATTGACATTCATGGCGATACAATCAATACCAACAGTATCATATTTCTCTAACATTTCAGCAATCAAGACTTTCGACCCAACACCATCAACGGTTACAACTAGATATTTATTTGCCATCCCTATATCGACAATTCCTCCGTAATGAGATAACGCCGGTAGAAATTTTACATTGGGATTTACTTTGAAGGTCTCAGGAACTAATTTCCATATTTCTTCTATTGCTTCTCCCTCTTTTAGTATATCAACGCCCGATTCTTTATAGGTTGTTTGTTTTTTTGGCAATACAATCACCATACATGGACTTTTCATTAAGCTTTTTTATTTCATTTTTTTTCGAAAAACTTTGTTGTGATGGACAATTATTCAAATAATCATTAATGTTTCGAAGGATTTTGGAATGTCTTCTTCTACTTGTTGTATTTTTCTATAAATTTTTCAATTGAAGTAAGTAATAAATCTGTATCAGGTCCTACTGTAACGATATGTTTTGAATTAGGTAGTAGCACTAATTCTTTTTCTTGTGCTGGTATTTTTTCTTCCAATGTCTGATATTGTTGCGGGTCAACTCGGTCATCTTTCAACCCTTGAATAATAAGTGTCGGGATGGTTATTTTCGGTAGATATCTTCTTTTTGTAATTTTTGCGAGTTTTATACTTTCATGAACGGCTTTCATGGGATAACGTAGGTAACTTATGAGATTATGTTTTTTGAAGAATTCTGCTGAATCTGAACTTTTAGATAAATAAGGTTTAAAACATTGAATGAGCGGTAAGAGAAAAGCAATAGATGATAGAATTGTTGGTTTAATTTTTAAGAAGGTTGAGAGTAAAACAACGCCTTTTAATTGCTTCTGGTATTCCACTGCCAGTCTTGCTGCTAATAATGCTCCCATTGAGAACCCTATGACGAAATCACAATTGTCTATGTCAGTAAATGCTTTTTCCGCCGAATGCCACCAATCTTTCCATTTTTTTTTCTGTAAATCTTCTGGTGTTGTTCCATGACCGGCTAATAGAACCGAATAAATATCATAACCTTTCGCATGGAGATATTCCCCTATTGGGCGCATTTCAGTTGGTGTTGCAGTAAATCCATGGATTAGAAGTATTTTTGCTTTTTTCCCTGCTAAATGAAAAGGCTCCGCTCCTTTACTAATAGGTGCATTCTCTGTTTTTTCCTGCATTTTTTTACCCGCTTCTTTCTACATTAGTTATCTTAAATATTTCTGATTAAACTCTTCAATGTATTTACTTTATTCTTCTTACTCAACCCAATCTACTCGTAATGGTCTTCTTGGTGGTCCCCGTAGATACTTTATTGCTGGTTTTCCCAGGGTCATTACTCCCATTACATGGTAACCTTTAGGAATACCAAAATATTTGCGAAGTTTCCGTTTCTTTTCTAAGCGTCTTTGAGCAAAACCAATCCAGCAAGTACCTAATCCTAAAGAATGAGCGGCCAGCATGCCATGGGTTAAAGCGATACCTGCATTATTTGCTGCAAGAAAACTACCATATTCTCTGGAAAAAAGAATAATTACACAAGGAGCATCAAAAAAGATAATATCTTTTCCTTCCTTTATGTCTTCAACTGCATTTTCTAAAAACTTCTTAACTTTTGGATTTAAGAGTCGTGTTGGCATTCTTTTTCCAACAAACGGAGCGATGAGGTATTTTAGTGGCAAGAATTTCTTTGCTAATTGAAACATTTTCATGGTCTCATCAGCTAAATAACGTATCTCCGTAGGATCAGTTAGTACAATAAAATGCCATCCTTGAGAGTTACTCGAACTTGGGGCATAACGAATCGCTTCTAGGACAGCTTTAATTTCTTCCTTTTCCAAAGATTGGTCCTTATAAACTCTAATTGACCGTCGCATACGTAAAAAATTTAGTAATTGCTCATAAGTAATAGATGGCTGTGTTTTCTTTTTATCAGGCTCGAATACTTTTTGAGTGGTTTCGTATGTTACTGCCTTAGTTGGACAAATAGCTAAGCAATGACCGCATTCAATACATCTGTTTAAAGGATCATTAAAAACTACTTTCTGTTTTTCTGTATTATCTCCTTTAACAGAAAAGAGATCATTGGGACAAACTTGAACACATTTAAGGCAACTAATACAATCTTTTTGATGTACACCAAGAATTTTCAACGTAATCAAGTATACTCAATGATTACAAGATTAAAAGGTTTTTATTGAAAAAAGTAAATGAATAAATAATTCTATAAATAGGAGTTGGTGCACCGACCGGGATTTGAACCCGGGTCACCAGCTTGGAAGGCTGAAATCATAGGCCAGTCTAGACTATCGGTGCTTTTGCAACTAGTTTTCCCCAATTTCTTCTTAAAACCCTTTCGATTATTCGCAAAATCCCTTTTTTGGTTACTTTCTATTTTTTTCATGTAAACAGTCAAGTCTTTTGCGGAGATTTTTACTAGATTACTTGGTTTTTTTCTTCATTAACTAATTAAATAATGAAAGAGATATATTATATTGCCGAGGGTTTTATAGTGAATATTCTCGATTTAAAACGAAATTCTAAATTATCACATCTTTTGAAAGTATCTATCGTAGGAACCTCAGGCAGTGGTAAAACAACCTTTTTAAAATCCCTTTTTGGCGATTTTTTTGTAGTTTCAGATGTAGAACGAAAACAGTCTCTTGAGAAAAAAGCCAATCTTACGTATACACCATTAGATCCTAATGAAGTATCCACCACGACTGTAAGCTTAAACCAACTAGGTGCAATGGTATTATTTACCAAAAGTAATCAATTAGAAATTCATGAGATTTCAAAGGGGGTAGACAACCTTCTTGAACGTGATAATATTGATTATTTCATGACTTTTTCAATTTTCGATACCGCGGGACAAGAACGATTTGAATTTATGGCTGATATTTGTATGAAAGGGTCTGACGCAATTATTCTCTTTGCCGATGGCACGAATGTTTCTTCAATTGAATATTTGAACAATTATATTGAAAAAATTCGCAAAGAAGAAGAACGAACAGATAAAAAAATACCTGCAATTGTCTTCTTAAATAAATCTGATTTATCTGAGAAGGGTCAATATTTAGGGGCTGACTTTGCGCGCACTGCCATTAGAAATGAATATGAAGTTTTTGAAACTACTGTAACTGACCCGGAGTGTTTTAAATTACCTCTTAGGGTTCTGGTAAATAAAATTCGTGAATCGAGATGAAATTGCTTTTTCTTCCTCTTCAAAATACCCTCGGCTTTTTTTTTCTTGAAAAATATCTAATTAAGAAAAAATAAATTGCTGCACAACATATGGTGCAGCTTTCGCGTATTTCTTTTGGTAAGATTACCAGAAGAAACGAGGCATTATGAAATCGCCTTCGAGACTGTAAGGGAGAGTTGTAATGTATTGTAAAGGCATATCATTTATCTGCGTTGCAGGATAACTAAATGCTTGCCTTTTTTGTCTCTCTCTATCCGAGAGTGCATAGAAAGTATATTTCATGTTTAAGAGATTTTTTCGTTTTACAATATCTCCTCGTGTTTGTAGATCTCTTAAGGCTGAAAAGAACAAGTAATTACTTAAACCTTTAACTCGTTTTCCTACCGCTATGCGAATTTCTGAGGAGCGCATTAATCGGCAGCTAACAAATAATGTATCTAATATTAGTTCTTGTACACGAATTGTTTTCTTGCTTCTTTTTCGTCCTCTCGTACCTTTTTTCTTTTCGACGGAAAGTCTAATTCTTGCTTCTCGATCTTTAATTGAGCTGTTTAATAATTCAGTGATCATTTTTTTCACACTGTCTTCAATATCTTTCGGACATTTTTACTGTTATGTACCTTAGGGCTCTTCAAATACTTATATATAAATCTTTCGCTCTAACGCGAATTGTTTATCAACCATTCCTATTAATATAGATTAACCGATATATTATTTATTTTTTTCGTTATATTGATTGAGTTAATCAATAAATAAGAGAAGGAGCACCATTCATCTATGGTGTGTATATACTAGCCTCCTTAAGGACATATTATAATTACTTCTTTATACTAATAAATGTCTTTCTTTAAAAACTTAAGTTATAAGAGTATTTTAGCTAATTTTTTTTCTCTTATTATTACTCATAGTGAAGAGTGAAATTAATAATAGATAAAAGAGATTGTATCCTACTAAAAGTAAATGCTAATAGCTGGTTGATGAGATTGAAGTTAAAGCATTTTTTTATAGGCTTCGGCTTAATCGTTGGTTTTGGACTATTATTTTGTTTCCATGAATATACCTTACCAGCTATTGTATTCGCAGGTATAATTGGGGGAATATATATGGGAGTTAAAAGAAAGCGACCCTTTATTTCCTGTTTATATGATGGTTTGATAGTTAGTCTTCCTGCAGGTGTTATCCTAGGCTTTTTACTCATTCCGGTGCTTTGGTTTCTTCATGGATATAGATATATAA
>JAYEJY010000004.1:0-6322 GCA_034660795.1 Promethearchaeati archaeon
TGATCAAGTAATGAATATATTGATGCATTACCCCATTCCGAAGATGAGGAGGAGTTAAAACTAATCTCTCCATTAATTGATGGATTGTTTTCATCCCAAATAGAGAATAATTCATGAGAAGAATTAATGGTAGTATGAGCGTGGGAATTATTCGGTAAAGTATAAAGTGGGCTAATTAATGATATTAAAAAGAGAATTATAAAAATTAGCGTTTTTTTATAAGAAACTTTACCCATAATAACAATTAACCTCAAACTCTATTATAAAATATATTATATGTACATAATCAATGATTATATATAAGCAATGGTAAAAAAACTAAAAGAAATGACAATTTTTAACTTATTATTTAATATATAGAATTATATTATTGGTTAAAAAAATAATTAGTTACTTATTTAATCATAATTTTCTAGTAATTTTTTGGATTCCAATATTAAAACATATTTTTCAGTATTCTCATATGAGAATGGAACTACATGCACAAGAAATTCTTTTTCATCTTGATTTTTTGATAGAAAAGTTAATGGGTAATGATAATTCTGTTTTTTTACAAAATTGTTTATTATATTCTTTTTGAATTGACCATATTTTTCGGGGTATTTTAAGAGTGATTGTATGTTTCTTTTTAGTAACTCTTCTCTGTTATAGAGGAAGATATTATTGACTGCAGGATTATACCAAATTATTTTATCATTTTCAAGATAAATTATTGGTAAATCACAATTATTCGTTATTGATTCGTAAATAGTTAATTTTTCTTTAATTGATTGTCTTTTTGTTCTTTTTTTAGTGATATTTTCAAAAATAAACAATAAACCCTTTGACAAATCGCTTGCATCAAAAGCAAAAACTCTTATTTCACCATCAAAGATTTTTTGCCCTTTCCCAATTAATTTACATTTATAAGCTGTATGTCCTTTTTTTCTAACATCAGTTGGATATTTCGTCAAGAATTCTGAGAATTCATGTTTATCAGCAAACAAGAATTTTAAACTTGGATCATTTAATTTTTCTTTCCTAATTCCAAAAAAAGTCTCCCAATTGTCACTAACCCATATAATTTGTTGATTTCTAATAACTAATTTGGGGTAAAAAATAGAGTCGAAAAGAATTTTATAAAAATTTCTAGAAAATAATTCATTTGATTCTTTTTGAACTTCTTTTGAAGCATCATATTCAATTAAAACAGAACCTATTTGTTCCTCAGTTTTTGGTTTTGTAAATTTGTGTGCTAAACCCTTTATCCATCGCATTTCTCCTGAAGGTTTGAATATGCGATATGTCATTATATTAGAAAAACTGTCATCATTGAATTTTAGAAATTCGTCTCTTATTTTCTTTCGATCATCAGGATGAACATACCCAAAAGTAGAGAGAACCTCAAAATCTGCATGTTTATAACCAATAATCTTTTCTGAATTACCACTTGTATATATTAATTCTCCTTGAGAAGTAATAAAAGAATAACGAACATTCGATGAGAAAAAAGAATCATCAAGCTTACTGAATAAAGCAGCAATTTGTTGATAATATTTTTTTATTTGTGTGTCAATTTTCTTTGCTTTTGAAAGCTTATTCATTTTTGGATCATTATCCCGCTTAAACATTTTTTAATGAATTAGTTTTGATAGTACAATTTCTATAAATGATGGTATATAATTATTATTTACCGTTTTTATGGGGTTTTAATGAAAGATAACCAATTTACGCGATAATTAGATAGATTAAAAAATTAAGAAAACACAAAAAAACACATATCCTTAATTGGTTAAAAAATGTCAATTAATGGCTATATTGCTTTGAGGAATAATAAATGACTGATAATGAGGAAATTATTCATGTTGAAAATATCAGTAAACGTTTTGGTAATCCAAGTAATCCTAACAGTGTTTTAGCATTAGATAATATTTCTTTTTCTATGACAGCTGGAGCCAATGCCTTATTAGGACCTAATGGTGCTGGGAAAAGTACTTTGATAAAAATTCTATTGGGTTATATTAGTGCAGATTCAGGTTCAGCACAACTTATGGGATATGATATTTTTAAGGAAGGGAAGAAAATTAGGGAAAGAATAGGCTATATGCCAGAGCATTTTTGCTTAATACCAGGTTTAAATGCTGTTAAACAAGTTGCACTTTTAGGAAAAATAGCTGGCTTACCAAACGCGGAGGCAATGCAGAGGTCACATGAGACTTTGGAATATGTCGGCTTACACGAAGCTCGTTATCGGGAAGTAAAAGGATTTTCTACTGGGATGCTTCAGAGATTAAAATTAGCTCAATCATTAGTAAATGACCCAGAATTGATTATTTTAGACGAACCCACCAATGGTTTAGATCCAAAAGGTCGTATTGAAATGATCAAACTTATTCATGAAATTAGTCATGAACATGCCATAGATCTTATAGTTTCATCACATCTTTTACCAGATATTGAAGCCACTTGTGATTATGCAACCATATTAAATCGTGGCAAAGTAATTACTCAAGGAAATATAAAAGAATTAACTGGTCAAGAAACTGAAACGCAATCAACTAGAGTCATGAATGTTCAAATTAAAGGTTCTTTTAACAAGTTTTTAACAGAGTTAGAAAACAAAGGTTACTCTTTTACAGTTGATAATAAAGTTATACACATTCAATATAAAGATAAGTTATTAGCAAATAAATTAATGGAAATCGCAGCTGAAACCGGGGTTCAAATTCGATCAATGACTCCTCGAAAAGCTGCTTTAGAAGATGTTTTTGTCCATGAAGTAATGGAAGACAGAAATTTCTCAAATCAAAAAATTAAACCTGTGAAATAAAAAAAAGGATGAATGAAAATGAGTGTTTTTAAACAAAAATATCGTAGATATACTGGTGAATTAAAAGGAAGATGGCATAAAATTTGGGCGATTGCTAAAAGCACCTTTAAAGTTCAATATCGAGGTAGAAAAGTCTTTCTTCTCACCCCTCTTGGAGCTTTACTTTCTTTTGTCTTTACATTAGTGCTCTTTTTTGGCGCAATCTTTGCTGGTTCTGTTACAAATTTATTTTTTGGTCTATTTGAAATGCTTGATATTGCAATGTATACTATTGTTTTTATGAGTTTTAGTTCTGGGTTATTGTTTTTACCGTTGGTATTCTTTGCTGTTTTTAACTCAGGAACTATTGCTAATGATAAGAAAAATAATAGTTTAGCATTGTATATGAGTAGACCACTTGATAAAATCGATTATATTCTTGGGAAATTTATCGCGACCTTAATGGTCAATTCGTTTGTCACTATATTGCCTTGGTTACTCTTTCTAGTTACTTATACACTTCTTGGCGGATTAACTGGCTCTCAAATCATAGATATCATATGGGTTTATCCTGCCACTTTGGGTATTGGTTTAGTTATTGATCTTTTCTTCAGTTCAATCATCGTTTATTTCTCCTCATTAAGTGATCGCAGTTTCCTTGCTGGTTTGATGTTAATATTAGTAATTCTTATACCATCAACAATTGCTGATACTTTAGCTATTACATTAAATTTGGATTTCTTAAACTATTTTTCAGTATCAGCATTGATTAACGCAACAACCTTTCTCTTTTTTGGCAAACCATCGGATGATTTAGGGTTAGGTGTTCCGGTCTGGGATATCAATATCAATAGTTGGGTTTCCTTAACAATACTACTTGCTATAACTGCTGTTTGTTTTATTTTAACTGTTATCAATCTCTACAAGGAGGAAATAGATTAAATGAAAAAATACTTTATTGAAACGTATAATCTTAATAAATGGTACGATGAAGTGATGGCTTTAAATAATGTCACTTTAAAAATTGATCATGGTATTATAGGTTTATTAGGACCAAACGGTGCAGGAAAAACAACATTTCTCAATATTGCTACCGGTCAGCTTCGTCAAAGTTCAGGGGAAATATACATTGAGGAACAAGAAGTATGGAATAATGCTGAATTAATGCAAAAAGTTGGTTTTTGTCCCGAACAAGAAGTATTATTTGAATGGATGACTGGTAGGCAATTCATCAGAGAATTAGGTATACTGAGTGGTCTTCCTAGGGAAAAAGCTAATCAAGCAGCTATTGATGTTATTGAACTTGTTGGTTTAAGTGAGGATATGGATAGAGTTATCGCCGGATATTCAAAAGGTATGCGTCAACGTATAAAAATTGCCCAAGCAATAGTTCATGATCCTCAAATACTTTTTCTGGATGAACCCTTACAATCAACAGATCCTCTTGTAAGAAAGGAACTTGTTGATTTAATTAGAACACTTGCAAAAGATTACAATAAAGATATTTTAATTTCAAGTCATATTTTACACGAAATTGAACGTATAACACCGAATATTCTTCTAATTTACGCTGGTAAAACGATTGCCCAAGGAACTATTTCAGAAATTCGTGATTTAATTGACCAATATCCTCATACAATACAAATTCGAACAAACAAACGTAAAGAATTAGCTATAAGATTGTTAGATTGTGACTTTGTACAAAATATGGAACTTAATCGAATCAACGAAGATTATATGACTTTTAGAATATCAGATCCTGATGCGTTCTATAAATTAATCCTTCAAATTGCAGAGGAAACAGAAATTGATATCTATGAAATGACAAGTCCCGATGCGAATTTAGAATCTGTATTTGAATATCTTACAAAAGGCTGGTAAATTATCAAGGAGGAAATATTATGGAAGAAATTTATAATCGGTTAACAGAATATAAAAAAGAACATTCTTGGAAAAATCGATTTGGCTCGATTTATAGAATATATTTAAGTAAACTTTGGTCTTTGATGGTTAAAGATAAAAGAAGCTGGATTTTTGAAGCTCTAATGCTTTTACCAATCTTAGCTGGTCCAATAGTAGCAATTGCTCAACCAGGTATGCTTTTTGAAGAATTCTATTCAATTTATTCAGATGTTATGTTCATGGGTTATATTGGTATTATCGTTCCTTTATTTACCATGTATATTGCAATAACGCTTTTCAGTGATGAAAAAAGTGATAAAACAATAACTTACATGACGGTACGACCTATAAAGAGCTTAGAATTAGTCGGTGTTAAATACCTAAGTTATTTGACAATAGTACCCATTTTCACAATAATAAGTTCTGGATTAATTTACCTCTCCTTCGGAGTTTTTGGTAGATTTATGTATTTTTCTGCAGCAATTAGATATTTACTTGGAGCAACATTAGCATCTGCTGTTTATGGTGCATTTTTCATGTTTATTGGTCTAGTTTTTAAAAGACCATTAATTTTTGGTCTCTTCTTTGCTTTTATTTGGGAATTTGTATTTGCCAGTTTTTCACAAACATTGAGATCACTAACCATTGCTTTTTACATCAAATCTTTCCTTGTATGGAGTCCAACAGATGGTGAGTCTCCAATTCTTTTAGAGGATACCCGGGCTAGCGCTTTTAATTTCTTATCAAGTCCGGCAAAACCGGTGACTTTCTCGATTGTATTAGCGTTAATAATTATCGTTTCTATTACCTTATCATGGGCAGCTATTCAAGGTGCAACATTTAAAATACCATATCAAGCTGGGAAACGTGCTGGTGGCTGGAAGTACTACTTAAAAGAAATTAGAAGTTTCCTTATTGCAATTGGTATTGTTTTTCTTGCAATCGGAGTTGCTTTTGGTCCAATAACAGGTATTAAAAAGGATTCAACATCTGCTGTTAATCATAATATTGAAGTAGGGACTTATCCAGGTTTTACTGGTGATAATCCCTCCATGACTGACATGGGATATGGTGATTATTATAAATTAATCCTCTCAAAAGGCGATCAAGTTGATTTACAATTCATTTTATCTCAGGCTTATCCATCAGAGAATTACACTATTAAAGCAATAGTATGTACCGAAACTGATTATGAACAGTTTGTTGAAGATACTCAAGAAATCTGGTTAGAATATCGTGATAATTACGATTCTGGAGAATTTGATACGTATTACTTTGAGAATTTAATGGCGCAATATGAAACTATAGTTAATAACTTTATTACTACTTCAGCGATTAAAGAAGCAAATGTAAATAATCAAATAATAAGCCTTGAAGCAAATTCAAGATCAACTTATATGATATGTGTTCTAACAACCTCATTTAATTATTCCCAAAATAATTTCTTCTATGCTTCAATTGATATGATTATGGACGGTACATTTTATCGAAGATATGGGTATGGTATAGGTTGGGGAATTGTTTGCTTAGGTGCAATAAGTTTAGGCTTTTCAATTTATTCCTTTATCACATACTCTAGTGAAGATGAAATTCAACGATATAATGAGCATAAGGAACGATATAAAGATATAG
>JAYEJY010000005.1:0-6297 GCA_034660795.1 Promethearchaeati archaeon
CCAGAGAAAAATGATCAGAATTTACCACCATTCGTGATTGTAAATAAAGAGGGTAATCCAAAAGGAAAAATAAAAGATAATGATATAGTGATTAATTTCAATTTCAGAGGCGATAGAGCTATTGAAATTAGTAGAGCTTTTGAAGAGGATGATTTTGATGCCTTCGATAGAATCAGACATCCCGATGTTAAATATGTAGGATTAATGCAATATGATGGTGATAAATTAATACCCAAAAAATATCTTGTCCATCCACCACAAATAAAGCATGTTCTTTCCAAATATTGTTGTGAAAATGATATAACACAATATGCTATTTCTGAGACCCATAAATTTGGTCATGTAACCTATTTCTGGAATGGAAACCGTTCTGGGTATGTTTGTCCTGAAAAAGAAAAATATGTTGAAATTAAATCAGATCCTAATGAAATGATACCAGAAAAACCACAAATGAAAGCAAAAGAAATATGTAATCAAACTATTCAAGCTCTTCAAAGTGAGAAATGGGATTTCCTACGGGTAAATTTTGCAAATGGGGATATGGTTGGCCATACAGGTATTTTGCCAGCTGCTATTGAAGCGGTAAAAGCTGTAGATAAATATGTGAAACGCTTAGTAGAGGTTGTTAATTCATTAAATGGTATAACGGTAATAACCGCTGACCATGGAAATTGTGAAGAGATGTTAACTTCAGAAGGTGAACAAATAACTGCTCACTCGACTAATCCTGTAGGATTTTGTATAGTAGATACAAACTGGGACCATGAATACAAAATCCCCTCTAATTTACCTGATCCTGGTTTAAGTAATGTAGCTTCAACGATTCTAAATCTACTTGGATTACAAAAACCAGAAAAATATCGATATAGTTTAATTACTTTTTCTGAAGAATAAGAGACATTGCACTATGTTAAATCTAAGCACATATATGGCAGACATTTCCTAAAACCTTTTTTAGCATAATACTCTCTAACACCAATTCCACTGGTCACTAATAACAAGTCACTTCCAGCTTCATCGCGAGAAATCTTAGCAGCTTCTTGGATTAACTCAGTACCATAGCCTTTATGTTGCCATTGTTTAGCTTTCGAAGCCTCTTCGCCAATAGCTACTAAGGGACCATATACATGAATTTCTCTAATAATAGAAAAGGGTACATTATTTGGTAGGGAGATAAGTTTCTCCGATGAAGGATGACGTAATCGGAGAAAACCCAATATAATATCTTGGGAAGTATCTTCAAATGAAAGGAAAATTTCTTTACCACCTGAAGCAGCATAATTTCTTCTCACTAATTCTATACTTGATTCATCTGGATAGATGCCCTTTTTTTGTAAACGACCAACTTCGCGACAGCGTATACAACGACATTTACGACCTGTCTTCGCTAAATATCGTTGAGCGTGTTCTCGTAAATCACTTTTTTTTGGACCAGCATAAACTCTTGTTGCTGGGATATCTCTTAAAATACGTTTAACTCTAATAGTGGGAGGGATATTTGCTTTAAATTCTGCAACCCTACGAACGGTTTCTTGATGAGTTAGTGGAGTATATTCTCCAGCAAGATATTCTTCATATAATTCTGTGTTTTTCATTAACATTAATGGATAAATTTTTAGCTCATCTGGTATAAAATTTGAGTCATTCATTAATCGCTTAAAGCTTGAGAGTTCTTCCTCCCATGTTGCACCAGGTAATCCAGTCATCATATGAGCTGTAACTTTCAAACCTAAATCACGCAAGTTTTTGAAAGCTGTAACGACATCTTGTACCGTATGGCCTCGATTAATGCGTTTATAGACTCTGTCATTAAGCATTTGTACGCCAATTTCAACCCTTGTAATTCCCCAGGATAAAAGCCGTTGAAGATTGGGTACATTACAAGTATCTGGTCGTGTTTCAACTGTAATTCCAATACAGCGACGTTTACTAATTTCCGCTTTCTTAATAGCATCCTCTATAGTTTTAGTTGAGGAATTCGTAATTCCATCTAAACATCCTTTTATGAAATTGCGTTGATAATCTATTGGTGCAGCTGGGAGTGTTCCTCCCATGAGAATTAAATCTATCTTACTTGTATTATGACCTATGCTTTCTAATTGATTTATACGTGCTTTTACTTGACGTTTAGGATCATAATCATAACGCTCTCCTCGCATAGCAGCTGGTTCATGACCACTATATGATTGAGGAGTATCTTGCTCTGGACCACCAGGACACATTGTGCACTTTCCATGAGGACAAGGTAATGGTTTACTCATAACTGCCACTACAGCAACACCAGAAAGTGTTCGGGACGGTTTTTTAATAAGGAGAGGTAAAACTTTTTCTCGTTCTTCTTCATTAGCTAACTCTAAAATATCACTGTTTTTAGGAAAATGATCAAGAGAATATTTTTTACAAATTTTACGCTTCACTTTTGAAACAACACTACGAGAAGTAGGACTTAATCTCAATAATTCATCTAATATTTCTCGATAAGCTTTTTGCAAAAAAATCCTCCGAATATGAATATTATTTATATGCAGTTCTATAAGAACTATATAATAAAATTGCCTTAAAATATTTAAAAGCAGATAATAGAAATGAAAATAAATTAACTTGTTAAAAGAATAAAAAAAAGATGAATTATAATATCATCTATGTCTTTTGGATGGTTGTCCCGTTGAAATTCCTTTAACATACCTTTTATGATAATTGTGTTTATTTCGAGTTCGTGGGTGCCGAGAAAGATGTTTCTTTTGTTCAACTTTAGGAGTTTGATTACGTACTTTCCCAGCTTTTTGTACTGAACCATGAGTCATAATTTATTCCTCTATATGAGAGTTTCTTAGTGTGTATTTTTGAGTCTTTCGATTAAAATGTTTTTATGAGTACAAGATCAATTTTTTTAATGAATTATTTGATTTCCAGAGAGATTCTTGACGATAACACAACATCAATCCATCGGAGAAATGAACCTAACATTGCTCGAAGAGAGACAAAATCTTTAGCTATGAATTCAAATTGAATTTGTTTATCATTCTTTAGAAAAATATTGGTTTTCCCTCGGGAGGAAATATCCACCATAGTTTCAGGATGAATTGCTGTGAAAATTGTTGAAGCAATCGATGGGGTTTCAACAGTTAAAAGCAGTGTGGAATGAAAGGGGAAATCATCTGAAATATTATTATTGTTTATATTTGCTTTCTTCATAAAGTAATCTCCCTAAAAATGAAATATGTCTATTAGCTATTTGATGATTTCTTACCAAAACCTATCTTATCCATTATAGAACGTATAGCTTCTCCCTTTTTTCCCAAAATTACATCATCAATAACAATTTTGGGGCCAATTAGTTCCTTAGTTTCTATCTGTTGAAATTCTAAGGTTATATGCCCTTTTTTATCATCTGAAAAAAGAATAGCAATACCTTTTAAATTCGGAATTTGAGGTAAACTACGTTCTCGTTCAAAACCAAAAAAGAAGGAAAACATTGTATATAATTGTTCACCAAAATCAGAGGTACAACGATTAATAACTCGAAGCTTTGATTCAGCTGTAAAAACAGATCGTCCTCGATCAAGTTCCCGAGCTAAAGTAACTCCTTTTAATTTAATGCGATAATCTCTTTCAACTAGAACGCCTTCTATTAATTTGTAAAATTTAATTACAGCTGGATTACCTTTTCGTTCATGAACAATTAAACATCTATTAATCCCTAAAACTGTTAATTCATTTGCCAAATCTTTCAGACTACATGAACCGCGAGTAAAATGAAAAGACCAAGGAATAACCCTAACAACATCACGTAGTAAAGACCTAGTGCGTTGGCTAGGATTCCTTGAAGTTGTAATGACAAATTTTTCATAAGGGGCAATTTGTCGTTCTGTCATTTTACGCTTACGTCTCTTCTTCTCTTCGTTCTTCTCGTATGCTTTGTGCTGTTCTTGTGGCAGTTTTTCCAGTGGGAGTAGTGGGACTCCACGCTCCTCCTGCAAAATCAAGATCGCATTTTTTACAATGCCAAATCCCAATTGATTTTCGAACAACAGTCAGACTGGCACAATTTGGACAACGATGTTTTGCCTTTTTTGTGGCTTCAATTTTTTGAAAAGTTTTTCTTACCTGAGAACCATAGCGGGTTCCAAATCGTCCGGTTGAGCCAACCTTTTTAGTTTTTCTTGTCATAATTTAAACCTCACAGATTTATAGGATAATGGGCAATTATTCGTTTTCTACCCATGGAAATGCTTCTGGATTTGTCAAATCATCCCATTTGCTTCTTATTTCTTTGGTCTTTTTCGCTGCTAAATCAATGGCTGTTTCTATTTCTTCAATAGAAAAGGTTCCATTTTCACCTTTCTGAGTAGAACAAATTTTATTATTTTCAGTAAAAGCAAAGGTAATACGAGCATCTTGAGTGTTTTCTTCTTTCAAAGTAGGATCAACAATGAGATGTTTTCCTATTTTTGCAATAGTACAACTTATAGGTTGATGATCCATTTTTAATGGTTTAGAAGTTTCAAGAATTTCAACATCTTCAAGTCCATTTTCATCTTTGACTATTTTAGTATCAGGTAATTTTGTGTTTTTTAAGGCAGCAAGCGTTGCCATTTCACAAGCGTCAAATAAATTACCATCATGATCCAAAATATAAATATCAATGAAAAGTACCCATACCTTTTTACCAGGAATAATCACTAATTGTTCATTATTAACTGCTTTAGCTTCACGAATAGGTCGATCTGTAACTCTTGCAAGCTCAATAGCATCTGCACGAGGCGGTCCAGATTCAAAATTCGGGGACGCATAAGCAGATAGCTCTACCGTTGTTGTAAGAACACCGGTTTCTGGGGTATCTGGATAGGGGTCACCAAGTGATGCTTTAATACCAACAATCACTTTTGTTTTACCGATTTTTACGATAGCAGATCCTTCTGCTTTTTGAATATAATTTGGGATAATTGTTATCTCTCTAAATTCATCAAAGTTTCTACCATCAATTCTTTTATTGTGATCTAGCATAGATAGAACATGTTCGCGTTCAACTAAACTAATTAAACCTTCTTCTGTCATGTTACAACCTCCTGATCAGTCCTTTTTATCAGATTTTTTCGAGGATTTCTTCTCCTCTTTTTCTTTTTTAGAAGTGGATTCTTTATCCTCATCAGACTTTTTCTTTGAATCCTTTTTCTCATCTTTCTTATCTTTATCCTTGTCATCGTCTTTTTGTTTCTCTTCTTGCTTTTTTTTCTCTTTTTCTTCTTTCTCTTCTTTTTCTTGTTCATCAAGAGATTCGCTAACTTCATCTCGAATCTTAGCGTATTTTTGTGTGAGAACCGCGCGTTGTTTTTTATAAATTTCTAAGCAAGCATCTTTCAGTAATTTAAGTGCCTCTTTGAATTGTTTAGGAGTAAAAAGACCATCTGACTGCAGCAAAACGACTTTATCAAGATTTGGTAAATATGCGATTGGGAGATCCCCTTCGCCATCTTTGTCTTCTACATCGTCAAGATCTAATACAACTTCATCATTGAGGTTACCTGCAGCACATCCAACAACCAAATCACGCATTGGAATACCAGCATTTGCTAATGCTAATGCTGCAGCTGTAATTGATGCGCAACGTGTTCCTCCATCTGCTTGTAATACTTGAATAAATACGTCAATAACAGCACGTGGATAAAGATACGTAAAAACTGCTGGTTCTAAGGCTTCGCTAAGAAGTTTGGATATTTCTTTTTCACGTCGACCTGGTGCAGCACGTTTTCTATCTGGTACTGAGAAGGTAGCCATTCGATATTCACATCTAATTAATGCCTTATCAGGCATGGCTAAATGTTTAGGATGCAATTCTCGAGGGCCATAAATAGCTGCGAGTATTTTGTTTCTGCCCCATTTAATTAAAGCAGAACCATCTGCACGATCGAGAATTCCAACTTCAAATTCTATGTTTCGTAAATCAGTTTTGGTACGACCGTCATGTCGTATACCATCTTTTGAGATTAAAACTGTTTCATCTTTCTTTTTCGTCATTTAAATTTCACCTAATAAATATTATTTTTGAGGGCTAATCTTTTTTGGTTCGCCCTTCTTTCTTAATTTTTTTTCTTTCATCTTCTAAGAAATCTTTGACCCGATCCGTTAACCCTTTTGTATGAGCTTCACGGTCAACTTTTTCAATGGCTTGGATAACAAGATATTCATCTTCAAAAGCATTGCCTTTTATCCAAACACGTCCATTTTGACCCACAATTATCTTGCAATTAGTATATTGTTTGATTGTGTTAATCATACTACCTCTTCGTCCAATAA
>JAYEJY010000006.1:0-6289 GCA_034660795.1 Promethearchaeati archaeon
TTCCCGAAGTTTATCTCGGGAACTTTCTTCACCCTAAATTTATTTTCAGTAATTTTATTTGAAGGATATGATATTGAATTTCTTTTCTCATCATTAATGTCAAATGTTTTTGAATCAATAGTTAGCTCTATGCAATTTATTGGGTTAATTATTATGAGCTTGCCCATTATTTTTAGTCAATCAGTATTTTTTATGCAATCCCGAAAAGTTTCACAATTAATAGTAATCAATCCAGATGGTGTTCCTATTTTCGATTTTAATTTTGAATCTGCAAAAAATCAATGTGATGCAAATTTATTAAATGAATCTTTTAGGGCAATAAGTAGTGTAATGGAAACAGGAGAGATTACTTGCCAAGAATTACGGTCTATGAATTTTGGAGAATTACAAATTTTGACAGAGATCCGGAATCATTTTGCTGTATTATTAGTGGTTGACCGTCCTACTCTTTTCTTGAATCGATCATTAGAAATGTTTGCAGATGACTTTATGAAAATTTATCCTAAACACCAACCTCTTGAAGATGTCCCTATACAAGAAATAAAAGTTACTGCTGAAAAAATGATTCAGAAAGATTTTGGTTTAGAACAAGAAGAATTTGAACAAATAAGGGAAATAGTACAAGAAGGATATGATCGTGTTGCTGATGAATATTTAGCAGCTCGTGCTGATGATACTGATGAAATTCGATTACTAGACGATTTGTTAAAACGTTTACCAGAAGATAGCAAAATTTTAGATGCAGGATGTGGTGCTGGAATACCTATTACCAATAAATTAAGCACTAAACATAATGTAATTGGTGTTGATATTTCTCGTAAACAAATTGAGATTGCACGAGATTTATGTCCAGAAGCTGAATTTATCTGGCAAGATATAACCACATTAACTTATCCAGATGAATATTTTGATGCGATAGTTTCCTATTACACAATTAGCCATATACCTCGAGAAGAACATAAAGGGGTCTTAGAAAACTTTTATCGTATGCTTAAAAAAGAAGGTTATGCTCTATTAGCATTTGCAACAACAGATGACCCTGGAACAGTGGTAGATGACTTTTTTGGTGTTAAAATGTATTGGTCCAGTTTTGATGCTAGCACAAATATTGCAATGTTAAAAGAAATTGGTTTCAAAATTGCATGGGTAAAATTAATTTTTGATTCTATTACCGATAAACAGAATCTTGTTGTACTCGCCCAAAAAACAGAAAAAGAATTAGAAGAATATGCAGAAATTAATTTTGAAAAAGAAAAGAAAGAAGAAAGTGAAGAATAAAACTTCACTATATAATTTTCAATTCTTTACCTATTTTTTCAAATGCAGCTAAAGCTGTATTGAGATGGTCATCTGTTAATCCGGCATTCATCATAACACGGATTCTAGCAGTTCCCCGAGGAACCATTGGAAAGACAATTGGTAAAGCAAAAATACCTTCATTATATAATCGGTTACTCATTGCTTTAGCTTTATCATTTTCACCACAGATGATTGGTAAAATTGCTGTAGGGGTATTTCCTGCTGCAATAGTGATTTCATGATTAAATCCTAGATCAATAATTTCTTTTTTAAAATATTCACAATTATCTAGGAGTTTTCCTACAACATCCTCGAATCGTCCGTCATTATTCTCAATAACATCAATGGCAGCTATAGAAGCACCGGCTACAGCTGGTGGATGAGAACCACTTAATAAATAAGAGCGGGTTTTATTTCGACAGAAATTAATTAAATCTTTTGAACCTGTAATCGCGCCACCTATTGTTCCCATTGCTTTACTGAAGGTATTCATTTCAACATGAATTTTGCCTTGGAGACCATAATGATCAACAATACCTTTACCAGATCTATTGCTTCCTAAAACACCATCACCATGACAATCATCAACATAAATCATTGCACCATGTTCTTCACATAATTTTTGAATTTCATCTAGTTTAGCCATATCGCCATCCATACTGAAAACACCGTCAGTGATAACGAGAATTCTTCTCGCATCAGCTTTTTCAGCATTTTGTAAGCATTTTTCTAAATCACTCATGTCACTATGTTTGTAGATGAAATCTCTTCCTCGTTGAGCTTTTGATAAACGTACACCATCAATTATTGAACCATGATTTAACTCGTCAGAAATAATAACATCTTCACTACTTGGGGCAAGTTGGGGAATAACACCAACATTAGCTGCATATCCAGCAGATGTTACCATAACTGCTTCTTGTTCTTTAAATTCAGCAAGTCTTCTTTCAAGTTCTTCATGTATGTACATGTTTCCTGCTATTGCCCTTACTGAACCTGAACCAGCACCATATTTCTCTGTAGCTTCTTTTGCCTTTTTGATGAGATATGGATGTGCGCTTAAATTCAAATAATTATTTGAGCATAGCATAATTACTTCTTTACCTTCTACAACAACTTCTGGTGTAGAGGCGGTTTCTAAAACTCGATGTTTCCAATCTAAATCCTTGGAAACAAGCTCTTGATATTCTTCTTTTAAGAATCCGGTTGGATCTCTTTTAGCAGCCATATTAGAAAGCTCCATAAATACTAAACATAAGAATTTTCTTAATATAATGACATTAATGATTGTTTTTAAAGATTTTTTATACTTTAAAAGGATAAAGATGCTTAAAAACATGGTTTAACCATAACAGATTTTGGCAATAAACTGCATTAACATCGAAGGTTTTTTATCTTAAAAATTAAAGCAACAATAATAGTGAAGTGATTTTATAATGGCACAAAAAGATCCAGATAGTTTGGAAAATAATTTATTTGACCCTGAACGTGACATGCAAAAACGGTATGAAGGATGGCCCCAACAGAATGAGTTAGTGATAGCGACAGTTGATTATATTGCAGGTCATGGGTTTTATGCTGAATTAAATGAATATACAAATAAACGAGGATATGTTCATATCTCAGAAATATCTAGGACCTGGGTTAAGAATATCAGAAACCATGTAAGAGATGGTCAAAGAATAGTTGCTAAGGTTTTACGTGTTGATCCTCAGAAAAATCAAATTGATTTAAGTATAAAACGTGTTCCTGAACAAATGAGAAAATTGAAAATACTTGAAGCTAAACGCGCTCAAACAGCAAATACCCTATTTAAAATGATTATGGATAAGGTTCCTAAAAAGAAACACAATCAAGCGCTTGATATTCGACAACTCCTTCGGTTAAATTTTGGAACTCTTTACGAAGGTTTGGAATTTGCTGCTCGAAGCGAAGTTGAAGATATAATTGATTTGGATATCGATAAAGATTGGGCTGAAGCAATACAAAAAATTGCATCCGATAATATCAAGCAGCAAACTGTAGAAATTAAAGGGACAATGGAAATATCAATTCCTGGTGGGAATGGTGTAAAAAACTTAAAGAAAGCATTAATTGCTGGAAAAGAGCAAGTAGCAGAAGAGAACACTAATATTGATATTTATACTGAAGGAAGCCCTCATTATGCCATTGAAGTAGAATCTCTAGATTATAAAACTGCAGAAAAAGCTCTCGAAAATGCTATTGAACGAGTTAAAGATAATGTTAACAAAAGTAAAGGAACAATCACTTTCAAACGAACTGACTAATAATAAAGCAATATACGAGGGATAAACCATGTCATTACGAAAATGTCCTAACTGTAAAAAGTACACATTATTAGAACAATGCCCACAATGTAGTGAGAACACAATCCCTCCAGCTCCTCCTAAATTTTCACTTGTTCATGAAAAAAAGTATGGAAAATACCGTAGAGCATTGCAAAAAAAAGCAGAACAGAAAGAAAAAAACTAATTGTCTATAAGTGCACCCTGCGGGATTTGAACCCGCGCTACAACCTTGGGAAGGTTGAGTCCTACCAGACTAGACTAAGGGTGCAAGTAAATATTAACACGAGCTATCCACTCAAAATCTTCTTCATATAATAATCCGAAGGGCCAGATCGATCATTGCTCGCGTTATTAGTAATTCAATTTTTATTTAAAAAAAAGTTTTCGTGTAGTTGGATATAATTACTTTGAATTATTAATTTAAAATAGAAAAAAAGTTCCTAAATATGCTTTTTTAATTTTTGACCAAAATTCTCGGCTAGCTTTAAGGCCTCTTTATCAGGTAATCCAGCATTAAATACCTTACCAGGTCCAAATCTGATAAAACGAAATGCTCCTTTTGTGGAGAAATGCTCATTTAATACTTTCAATCCTTTTGATTCAATGATTTTTTTCATCCTAGCAAAAATTATATTTTCTGTGGTTTCATTACTATCTTCTGATATTGGCTCTTGTGGTCCACCTGCTGTAAGAAATAATGCTACTTTTTTCCCTTTTAGTTCAGGTTTTAATTTGTTAAGTAATCTTTTACCTCCAGGGCTAATTTTACCAGCAATTACCCATGTTCCAATAACAAGCATATTATATTTTTCTAAATTGGGAACTTTTCTGACACTAAAAATATCAGCATCTAAACCTTTTGCAATACTATGAGCTACTTTTTTTGTATTACCACCACGTGAATTGTATAGTACGACTGCTTTTTTCATAATTTCTCGCTCCTATATAGAAATAAGAAAATAAGAACAGTAGTTATATTAATACATTTCCGTTTATTGAATCCATTAAAGATTAAGTCTAAGTCCTTTGGTGCGTACAAAAGTGCTTCTTAAAAGAATCTTTTATTCATTGAATCTTTCAGTTTATTTTCTAACAATTCAAACCCAAGATATTATCAAATATATTATTCTCGGATTAATTGCTTTAGGTATTATTTTTGCAATAATCTATCTTATTCATCGTTCCCTAAAAAGAATAAGTGAAAAAAACCATATAGAAAAATATGAAAACCAAATAATATCAGAAACATCAATAAGTTCCATAAATCGTGAAATAGCACGCCAGGTTAGAAATACCGACTATCGAAAAGCTATTGTTGCAAATTATCATTTCTTCAGGTTACAATCTGCAAAAGAATTAGGTATAAGGAATTGTTTTTCGCGTTCTCCCCAAGAAATTATATCGCAATTTCGTGGTTTACCGAATATTACTCTTAGTAATGTACAAACAGTAGTAGATATTTATCAAAAAGCAAAAAATACAAAAACAGACATTACTCGAGATGATTATATTCTCACAAAGCAATTAATTGATGAAATATGTTAAAAAAAGAAAAGAAAGAGTTTTTAGAGGTGTTCAAACCATTCGGGATAATAATTTCCTATCCAAACAAAACCAAAGGTATTGGGTCCAACATGAACACCTACAACCGGACCTACTTCTGCCATAAGAACCTCTTTAGGAGCATTCGGTAGTGATTTCATATAATCAATTAATTCCTGGCATTTTTCAGGATTACCTGAATGGGCAATAAACATTGTTTCTACAATTTGATTACCAGCCATTTTAGCCATGAGTTTTTTTATTGCTGCAATAATATCTTGCCAAAGCATTACTTTCCCAGAAGATACAATTTCACCTTCTTCGATATGGAATATAGGTTTTATTCGTAAAACTGTTCCCATCAAATGAGTAAGGCGTGAGATTCGACCACTTCTTCGTAAATATTTTAGCGTTTCAGCATAACTAATTAAATGAGAATGTGGAATCAAAGTTTCATCAAGATATGTAAGGATCTCTTCTATACTTTTCCCAGCACTTGCTTTTCTCGCTGCTTCCAAAACTACCAATCCAGTTTCAATTGTTCCACATAATGAATCAACGACTGTGACTTTTTCATCAAAAAATTGCCGTACCACTAACGAAGTTGTCTGAAACATTCCACTCAATTTAGATGAAAGGGTAATAATTAGTACTTCCTCGGACTCTTCCAAACCAGCTTCTATTATTTCCTTTATTACTTTTGGAGAAGGTACACCAGTTGAAATTTCTTCCCCAGCTTCTAATCGTTCATAAAATTCTTCATTTGTAATGTTTATGTATTGTTGTCTTACCTCATCTTCAAAAATAATATTTAATGGAATTATTCCAATATTATGTTTCTTAATTAAATTCTCTGGCAAATCACATGTAGAATCAGCAATTATTTTTACCTTAGACATTTTTTCCACTCAATGTATCGTTTTTTTATTATTGTTGATATCTTCTGGTAATTAAATAGGAAAAACAGGTATAGAATATTCTATTCTTTACCTGTCTAATTGCTATAGATAGGTTTATACTTTCAATTATTAGATTACTCTTCTTTTATTTCTTTCTCCTTTTTCTTAGATGGCAAGGGAAATAAAACACTTGTTCGTTCCATATATTCTTTATACCCAGGTTTTTCAATCAAATGTTTT
>JAYEJY010000007.1:0-6230 GCA_034660795.1 Promethearchaeati archaeon
GTTGATCTGTTTTTTCCTCTAAAGTATCTTGAGTATTAGCTAAGAGTTGTTCATTTTGTTCTTTCCCTTGTTGTAGACTATTAACCTCTTTTGAGAGAGCTGTATTACTCGACTGGTATTTTTCAAGAATTTCATTTTGTTCTTTTTCAAAATTCGCAATTTCATTAAGAGGTTGTTCAATATTAGATAAACCATCGTGTAAAAGATTTAATGATTCAGTAAATTCTGTTTTTAATTCATCGATGGTCATTCTTCCCCTTTTTACCGATGTTAAGACATCATTGATTTTCGTCAAAGGTATTCACACCTCATTTTTCATATATAATCTAATTATCAAAAATATTTCGTTGGAAACATATACTTTCTCATCATTAATAAACTCACTTTCTTAAAATTACATTACTTAAAAAAGTAGAGTGTTATTCACTCATAAAAACATTTTTTGCTACTTTATCCATAATTTCAACCATACCTTGCCCATGTTTTGCTCGGACACTATTGAGAAAATCAGTCGATGGTAAGTCTAGTTCCTTAATTTTAGCCCAATCTTTTGCTAATTTTTCAATTAATGACACGCGGTTTAATAATAAAGATACACATTCGCTATGTTTCATTTTCGACATTTGTTGAATTATTGAATTGAGATACGAGCTTGATTCTCCATTGATTACTTTTTTATTATCCATATCAAGTATTATTTCATTTGAATAAAACCTCAGTAAGTCCCGTTCTATACGAATAATATCAGCGTCTCTGGGGTGAATAAAATCCTTAGCATGAGGAACAATCCGTAATTCATGATCGGGTGCTAGACATTGAAGAGTATCAAGAATCATGTTAAGAAGAACTTGATTTTTGTCAGTTTTTGGATCAATTATCAAAAGCAAGGTCTTTTTACTAAGAATGGCATTAAAGACTTTATCTAGATCTCGTCGTATTTGTTTAATAAGAAAAGGCATATTCCCTTTATCTATATCACGTTTTTCTGCAACAACACCAGGAGCTGTTTCTTTAACTTTGGCAGTTGCTTTCGCCATCGTTTCTTCAGATAATGCTTTTGTTGTTGGAGCGGAAACTTCTGCAGAAGTTTGGCCGGTTGATTCTCCGGTAGCTGAAATTGATTGGAAAGAATTAACTGAGTAATAGACTTTATTACCCATTTTTGTTGTATAAAGAAAACCATTGTTTAATATTTCTTGAATTTCTGAAACTGCTTGTTGAGGTGTTAAATCTGTTTTATTAATAATTTCTTCAAAAGAAAGAATTTTTGAATCTAAAATAGTAAGAGCAGTATCTTGTAATCTTTGTGGTAATTCCATCACAGTTAAAGTATCAAAAGATCGACGACTACCTGGTTTTGTCATTATCCTATTTTCAAAAGCACTCCTTAATTGGTCCAACTTTCCTTCAAAACCGGCAAAAACAGACGTATCATCACCTTGCCATGTATTTACAAATTCTTCTGGAAAGACTGCAAAGAATAACCGTTCCAATTCTTTCAGAAAAATCTCTTTTACACCGAGTTCGTTTGGATCCGAAGTAACAATAAAAAGAACTTCTTCACCTCGCTTATAACTTACTTTTTCATTATTGATTATTTCTTCAGAAATTTCATCGGGTTCTGTTTTTTCAAAAATTGTGTTAATTGTTGATTGAAATCCTTCCAAGTTTCCTCTATCTGAGGCACCTGGCTCATAATTTCGGACAATTAAAGGAGTTTCTCTTTGAGTGATTACTACTTTTCTTATCATTGTTTCTCATACCCATTTATCAGTAATCATATTTATTGTTTTTTTGATGGTAATAAATGCTTCTTTAGAAGAAATTTATCGAAAAAGATATATTTTCTTTACGGAAAAGCTTTTTTATCGAGCTATATAAAAAAACATATCGTAGACTTTTGAGGATTGTGTATTATTTGCAAAAAACAAATACCAAGAAAATAATGGTGATTTTAGTAATAATTTTAGCAAGTTCTTTGCTTATTACAGAAACTACCTTAGGGATGTTATATTTTTTCGAAGATCAGAAACACCCAAATGGCGACTGGGAATTTGAAATAAAAGGTGAAATCGAAGAAAATATGCATAATATTTCAATTAATGAACTGCTAACATACCGCTATATCGAAAAAGAGTATCTAATAAAAGGAAGCAATACGTACTCAATGATCTTTCGTGGGGTTAGTTTGAAATATCTATTCGAAAATAAAGTCAATCTTAAAGAAAATGCCAATGAAATACGACTATATGCTCAAGATGATTATATGCTTTCATTAAATCTTCAACAAGTCTTAAACCACCCAGAAATCATCATTGCTTATAAAAAAGTTACTTACAAGTTTTTTGGATTACTACCCTCTAGTGAATACCTGGAAGGATATAAGAATGGCGGAACGGGGTACTTACGGTTAATCTACCCTCGGATTGAAGGTATTGATTTTAATGGTCCTTTATGCTTAAAAAATGTAGTAACTCTAGAGATTGTCTAATCCTAAGTAGTAACTAGGTTTCGATACAATATGTCCTTAATACAAGAAACATCAAATAGAAAAGCTATCTTCTCCATAGCATTAGATCCTCGGACAAAAATTCTCTTACTGCTTTCTGTTAGCCTTTCCGCTGTTACAATAAATAACCTATTTTTTCTCCTGGTTCTTTTTGAAGTTATAATATATGTTTCTTGTATAGCTAATATTAATTTTAAAACACTCTGGCAATACTTGAAACCCACAATATGGGTAATAATACCTTTATTTCTTATTCAAGCTTTCTTTGCTCAAGATAAAACAACAGCGTTAATTACTATACCATGGTTTAATAACAATTCATTTGTTTTGGTAAGTCTTGAGTCGCTGAAATTTGCCACTAATATAACCCTTCGAATTTTAATTTTAGCGTACAGTTCAATATTTTTTAGTTTAGTAACTAATTCTCAAGATTTCTTACAATCATTACGAAAAATTGGAATCCCCTTTGAAATATCCTTTACCGCAGGTCTTGTTATATACTTTTTACCAATAATCGTTTCAGAAACAGCAAAAGTACGAGATGCCTTAGAAACAAGAGGCTTAAGCATCTCAACGGGAAAATTAAGAACTAGATTAAAGACATTTCGAATTTTAATTACAGCGTTATTACTTAATTTTATCGAAAAGGCAAGATATCAAGCCATTGCAATGGATTCAAGAGGTTTTAAGTCAAGTTATAAAAGAACTTATTTCCATAAATTAAATTACAGATGGATTGATTGGATCAGCCTAATTCTTATATTAGGATTAAACGGAGTAATCTATTGGTATTTCCAATATGATATCCCCATAATTACATTTTTCAAATCACTATAAAAGCTGGTTAATATGACAAAATATTTAGGAATTTCTGGCCCAAAAAAATCAGGGAAAACAACAATAATTGAAAGATTGGTGCCGGCTTTAAAAGAAAAAAAATTGAGAGTTGGTACGGTAAAAATCGCTTTTCGAGATGTAACTTTAGATGTTAACAAAAAAGCCTATGATGTTTCTAGACAAAGAAACCTAGAGCCGTACAAAAGTATGTTTTACTCAAGTTGTGAAACAGTTATTTTTTATAATACTCAAAAACCTTTCCTTAAAGCCCTGCAAGAATTTAGCAACGGATTAGATTTGGTTTTACTTGAGGGATTCAAAGAAGATCTTGAGGGTATTCCTCAAATTGTATTATTTAAACAGGAAAAACAAATAGAGGAGTATATTGATGAGTATACCCAAGTGATTACTTCCCTACCGGAATTTAATGTTGAAAGCGATCATAAGAAATTCCTTCCTTTTGAAGAGGTTGTTAAAAAAGCCCAAGAATATGCTTTGCCTTTATTACCAGGACTTAATTGTGAGCATTGTGGATTTAAAACATGCAATGATTTAATGAAAGCAATTATTCGGGGAGAGAAAACAATCAATGATTGTTATGTTCGGAGAACGCAAGAAGAAGATCTTGTGTTGGAAATAAATAAAAAAACTATACCTTGTAACCCGTTTGTTCGTTCAATAATTAAAAATGTTAATCTTGCACTAGTGAATGAATTAAAATTAGACATTGAGGAAATGAGAGAAATCTCTCTGACGATAAGAGATGTTCATAATAAAGGATAGATAATAAATGAATAAGAAGACAATTATTATCGTTTCAATAATTATTGTTAATATTCTTCTTGCTAGTGGATTAACTACATTATACTTTATGTATTTTAATAAGGAAAAACCAGATGAGGAAGTTGAAGGGCAAGTAGAAGCTGTTGCTATTCAAGGGAATTATGCGTATCTTGCTCATTATAATAGAGGATTTGAAATTTTAAGTATCTCAGATCCTCACAATCCCAAAAAAATAGCCTCTCTTTCAACTCCCGGAAACGCTACAGAGGTTTCAATTCATAATAACTATGCCTTTGTTTCATTAGAAGAAAACGGTTTTTGCATCATTAACATTACGAAACCTACACAACCTGAAATCATTAAAGTAATTACTAATGGCCGAAATGTTGTTGAAACAATTGTTTGTTCTAATACATTATTTTTAGCTACAAATTCACCCTCTGAACTTCAATTATTTGATATATCCAATTCACCTAATCCTCTAAGTATTTACAATATTTCGATATCACAGGAAGTAACAGGATTATCAGTTTTACAAGACATAGTTTATTTATCTGTCAAAGATGGGGGGATAACAATAGTAAATACAAGTTTATCTTCCAATCCAGTTATAGTTCCCAATTGGAATGACTATAATAATCATTCATATGGAGTAGATACTAAATATATTAATGGAAAGAGATACGTTTACTTAGCATCTGGGACAAATGGTTTAGTAATTCTAAATACTACCAATGTAAGTCAGATAATGCGAATTGGTTCTTATAATAATTGGGGAGAATTAGTAGATGTCACTGTAAACGGAGATTTTGCTTATTGTTGTGCAGCTGACTTTGGATTAGTCGTTTTAAATATTAGTGATCCAACAAATCCGATTGAAATGACAATATTTGATACTGCGGGAAATTGTATTGATATAGCTATAAAGGATTACATAGTTGTTTTAGCTGATAAATGGAATGGGATTGAAATTTATGATTTCACTAATCATTTTTCACCTGAGTTTTTAGCTGGTGTATTTGCTTCTGGTTGGGTTTTAACTATAACGGGTAATATAACCTATCAACTGAAAAGTTGTATCCAACAATTGAAAAGGTATCCTTCTATTACTCAAGAGTATTACCTTAAAGGTAATCCTACCTTTAGAGCGAATTACACCGGAGTGAAAGTACGGTATTTAATAACCGTTATTGCAAATATAACAAGTACTGTTAACATCAGAGTTAAAGCTATAGATCAGTATAGTGTACTTTTGAATCTAGAAAACGATTTGTCCATTGAATCGGATATAATAATCGCTTATCAGAAAAATGGCCAAGATATCAAAAGTTATTCGGAAGGAGGAGAAGGACCACTGCGTTTAATTATTCCACAGCGATATGAAGGAGAATATAATGGGCAATTTTGTGTAAAATTTGTGAATGAAATCGAAATATTAAATTCAATATCTTGAAAACTGACAGTGAAAAATTTTGAAACGTTATAATACCTTTGATTTAATCATGATCGCCCTTTTCGCGGCTTTAGGATTAGGTACTAAACAAATTATCCGACCAATAATTGAACCTGTCACAATAGCCCTAGTTATACCTGGAGGAGCATTAATCGGAGGATTTTATATGCTGTGGTTAGTTCTAACAAAAAGTTTTATCCCTAAATTTGGTTCTGGAACTTTATTTGGTATAGTACAGGCAATAGTAGTTATAATTTTACCATTTGGTTCACATGGAATTTTTACTTTCTTAACTTATCCCTTGCCAGGATTAGCTATAGACCTGATTGATTTATTCTTTGTTAAAAGAAATCATGTGATAGTAATTTGTGTACTCGAAGGTGCTCTTGCAAATGTTGTTGGAACGACTGCTGTTTCTCTTTTTCTTTTTTCATTGCCATTGGAGATTTTTTTATTTATTTTACTATTAGCAATATTTTCAGGAAATTTAGGCGGAATATTAGCATTC
Organism: Promethearchaeati archaeon; assembly: GCA_034660795.1. GTDB lineage: Archaea > Asgardarchaeota > Heimdallarchaeia > JABLTI01 > JABLTI01 > JAYEJY01. Next base: position 6,091 of record JAYEJY010000007.1, read on the forward strand.
TTAATTTTGAAACAAGTAAAGAATCCTGTTCTACGAGCAACACTATTTCCAAATGAAATGAAAGAGCAAAAAGGTAATCAAGAGGAATTAGCATCTAAATAATTTGTTACCATATTATCAAGTTCATTTGTTTTTTCTGG
>JAYEJY010000008.1:0-6217 GCA_034660795.1 Promethearchaeati archaeon
AAGAATTTGATTGTTGCGCCATCTCCTATAGTTGTTTCAAAAAAGATACATAAAATAATTCGTAAGAAAAATCCAAAATTGCATTATACTGCGGGTTGTTTTAGCCAACGATTATTTATCTTTTTAATACGTCGCTTGCTACCAGATGATCTATCATATACTTTAATCCCTAAATATTATGGTCTCTAAAAACAAGATTCTTGAAAATCAATCCTAAATAAATAAGAGAGAAATAGAAAGAGAGAATTGATGGCAGGAGAAAGGCACTATTTTATTTAGTGACCGGTTATTAAAGCCATTTTTTCTCTGGTTTGGATTTTTTCTTTATCAAGTTTTTTCAATATTTGTTTTTTGTTGTATTTTTTGTAATTCAATTTTCATCTACTCCGAGGGTTTTTATCTATGTTAATCATGTCCTCAAGAGTATATAAAGCGGATTCACTTTATTACGACTCAATTAAACCACTCATTTAGAGGTCACAAATTGTGACTAAAAATAAAAAAATTGAATAAAAAAAGAAAGGAAGAATTATTCTTGAAGATCTTTAATATAAGGCATCACTTCTTGTACAAGCCAATCTGGCCATAATTCTTTTGCTTTCTTGATAGTTATAACACCAGATTTCAGATTCCAACCACGTTTTTTATAAACAGCATCCTGGAGTTTTTCATATTGTTCTTCACGATGTTCTCGTGTGATTTTCATCCGTTTTTCAATTGGTATCTTTCTAATTTCTTCAAGATCCTTCTCTAATATTTCTGCAAGCTGTTCATCATATCGGTCAATTCGACTTTTATATTCTTCTTCAGTGACAGGTCCAACAGCTCGATAAGGAATATTAGCATCATCTTCTCTTTTACCATGGCCTAATCTAACACAAAAGACTCTTTGAAATTGGTAAACTCGTTCACTCATTGTTAAAAGATTGTTCTCATATTCTTCATACTTTTCACCCATGTCTCTTCCTGTGAGAGCTTCAAAGAATTTTGCATAGTATTCAATATGTTCAGGTACTTTAGAAGGTTCATCTGTTTCTTCATTGTTGGGGGGAACAACATCATTCCAAGGTAGTTTACATAATCCTTGCAGTGAAAACCACGTTCGCCAATATGGGAACCAACACAAGGCATCAGCTTTATCCTCGAAGGTTGGCATATAATTATGAACCATATCAAGAAAAATAAGCCAAGCCTCATCATGTTGTGGACCTTTAAGTGTAAAACCATATCCTCCTTGCTGAGCCAAAGATTCTTTTGTAATGTATTCTGAGAATTCTAGTCCTTTATGTTCCATCCCAATATCTTCAATAAATTGTTCTTCCTCTTTTGTTAGATTATACTTTTCCTTGAAATATTCTTTCATCCTCTTTATTCCTTTTCCAAATAATTTAGGAAAGCTGTCTTCACCACGTGCTAGTCGATGAAGAAGTTCTATTGCTGCATCCCAATTTCCGAAAGTAAGTTCCAATCCATCAGTTCTTTCCTTATTTAGAATACCCTTTTCATAACATTCCATAACAAATGCTGTGGCTGTTCCAACACTGATTGTGTCTAATCCATAAGTATCGCAGTAGAAATTTGTCTCTACAACTTTTAATGGATCAAAAACACCAATATTGCTACCACAACCAGCAATAGTTTCATATTCTGGACCATCGACACAGACATTTTGTCCTTTAAAAGGACCTGTTTTTAATTCATAACCTTGAACACAATGGGCACAATTAATAGCACAACCTCGCCAACAACCATCCCAACCTTTGCCCGTATCGGTATAGATGTTTTCATAAACATCTCCCCAGAGATTTTTATCTTTACCATCATCATCTCGTCCATATTTAAAATTATATGTTGGAAGAAGATCAAATTCACTCATTATTGAGGGTAAATGAGCAGTTCCGATTTCTCGCATACGGTTTTGTTTAGGATCTTGTTGAAGAATTTCTCTGGAATGTTTTCTTCCCACAGATTTCATTTTATCTAAGTCTGAAGGTTGATTTGAACTAAAATTAATACGATCGCAATGTGCAACTAAAGCAACGATATTTTTATCTCTGAAAATGGAACCAGTACCGCCACGACCTGCTTGTTTTACATGATTAACTTCTCGTTTATTATCCCAATAAGAAAAGTTTAAGCACCCCATATAGGAATTTTCAGCACCTGGACCAGCCGCAACTACAGAGACATATAATTTATCTTTTTCTTTTTTCTTTTCATTATAAACAGCATATTTTTCATTTAATTTATCTACAACAAGGTGTGTTTCAGTGGGTAAATCACCAGCAGGTTCTACCCATACTTTTCTTTTTAGCCCATCAACTACAATAACAACAGGTTTCTCAGCTTTTCCAGTAATCTTTAATCCATCAAAACCAGCGAATTTTAACCATGGACCAAAATAACCACCTACATTAGAATCAATTATTATTCCTGTTAAAGGAGAAATTCCAGTTACTATTGATTTTCCTGCTCCTGGATACCCTAATGTTCCACCTAAGGGTCCTGATGAAATACATAATGGATTTCTGGGGTCATCCCATGAAATAATTTCCTCGGGAAAACCATCCCACATCATCCATAGATCATATCCTTTCCCCCCAATAAAAACTTCTTTTACTCTCGGAGGGACATCTTTTTCATTAATTTCCATTTTTGAAAGATCAATATGTAACGTTTTATCTGTATAACCTTTTTTTACTTCATGATGGTCGTAAGTAAATTCTGCTAATTTTTTAGCCATTAGTTCATAACACCTATTTTTTTATTCTTAAAAATTTATTTTTACTTCATTTGGAATTTGAAGCAATTTCAAATAATGACTTGAAGCTTCTATAAATTTTCTGTTGCATTTTCGATAAGCATAGGAAATCATATCGAATTAGATTAAAAGAAAAGAATAAAAGTTCAATTTTTTAATTTAAAAAACATGATAAAAAGAAGAATACGAGCTAGTGAACAAATAATCCTAATAAAATGCTGAAAAAAATACCTTTCAATGATTTTTCGCTTTGCTCAGAAGTTTTTTAGTTATACATTTAAATGACTCTTCAACATGCTTGCCTGTTTTAGCACTTGTTTCAATATAAGTTATAGCACCTATTTTTTTAGCATATGCTAAAGCTTCTTTTTTCGAAACACTTCTCAAATCTTCCAAATCGACTTTATTGCCAACAAGAATTTTAACTACATCTTTCCCGGCATTTTTAATTAAATCATCATTCCAGTTTTGAAGTTTTGTGAAGGTAGCAGGACGAGTAAGATCAAATACTAATAATGCTGCTTTAGCTCCCCGGAAAAACATTGTCCGGAAAACATCAAATCTTTGTTGTCCAGCAATATCCCATATCGACAAGGTTACTGTATCCCCATTTACTTTAATATATTTAGAATATGGCTCCATTCCAACGGTCAATAGATAATCGGATTTAAATTTTCCATGAACAAATTTTATTGTTAAGCTTGTTTTGCCAACAGCTGCTTCTCCAATAAGTAGTACTTTGAAGATATATGACGAATCTCTTCCTTTTGTTTTGGACATAATAATTCAACCTGTTATTTTATGAGCTTGCTATTCGTGTTCCTTGAGAAACCATTTTTGGTCTTTCAAGAAGCATAATAGCTTCATGATCCGCTAAAGCTTCCACGTCTGCATATTGTGCTTCATATTTGGATCCGCAGACTGGGCATTTAAAGTATATTTTATGTTCAGCAACAGCCATTATTGATGATGGGGAAAAGATTTGCCGACATCGGGGGTTTTTACATCGAAAGATCACAAGTGGATTTAAATTTGTTATATTCGAGTTCACCCTTAAATTCACCAGCTTATCTTGTCCTTCCCTAAGTTGCTAATACATTAATTTTATATTTTTTGTACCAGTTCTTAGTTATAATTATTTACTTTTAGTCATATTACTAAAAATTATCTGCTTATTCATGTTAAAAAATCTTATTAATTATAACTCTTGGTTAAATGTTTAAATTACTTTTTCTTATTAAGATTTTTTATTTTATCTGACCATTTACTAACAAAAGCTAATTCTCTATCTTGATTACGTAACTCCTCTTCCAGCATGATTGGGATTTCCTCAATAATAGGATAGAATCCCCCACATTCATCACATTGGATTATACCTGCAATTATTTCAGTAGCCATACATTCTTTACAATCAGTAGTATAGTTAACTTCATTTCTTGTCTTTATTGATGTATCAGAAGACGTTTTAGTGTTTTGTTTTGTTAAAGTAATCTTTTTCTTTCCACAATAGTATTTACAAACAACACCAGTAGTTTCATTAGCTTTTGGCAAGATAGCTTCTTTGAGTTTTTTTTCTTTAAAAATATGTATCTTGAGAGGCCAATGCTTGTCAGCAGGACACGCTAAAATGTCTAAGAGTCGTAATTTCAAAAGGACATTACCTCGATATTTTAAACACTTATAATTCCCATATAAAAATTAGTATATTTGTTTCTTTTCAAATGTTAGTTTTTTATGAATCCTTAAACAAATCTTAAAAAAACATTCTTAAATACCAATAAAAGAACATCTTTTAAGCTATAGGAGGCTTTTAATGCCAACTAAAGATGAAATTTTAACAGAATTGAAAAAGGATCGTCATGCATTTTGTTCTGGTAATTTATCAGGTGTAGATTTATCTGGAGCAGATTTATCTGATGTAGATTTTTTTGATACTGATTTAACAAATGCTAATTTAAGTAACTCAATACTTGATGGTGCTTGTTTAGATGCCGCAGATCTTTCGGGTGTTAAATTAGTTAATGCCTCATTAAAAAAGGCAAATTTAGACTCAGCCATCATGACCAACTCAGATTTAAGTAAGGCTGATTTCTTCGAGGCAACACTTGCTGATGTGAATTTGGACGAATCAATTCTAACTGATGCTAACTTATCAAAATGCGATATTGGGAATGGGAGTTTATATGAAGTTCAAGCTAGAGGAGCTTCATTTGTCCGTTCTAAGGTTTCCTTTGCTAGTTTAGATTATAGTGATTTTTCAAAAGCAGATTTTACTTATTGTAATCTTCAATTTTCTTCTTTTAGAGATACAAAAATGGAAGAAGCAATCCTTAATAAAGCTTTATTGAAAGAATCACGTCTCATAAACACGAATTTAATTACAGCTGATCTTAGTGGTGCAATTTTAGAGGGAGCTGATATGAAAGGGGCTAATCTCACAAATGCGAAACTTTCAGGTATCAAATGGCGTGGTGTTAAGAATAGACCTGCTGTATAGATTTTTCTTGCTTATTTATTTATTCTACCGACAAAATGTTTTTGTAATATAAACACCATATTATTTACAATAGAAAAAATACATGAGGGTAAAATATTGTCAGGTTTTGATTATAAAGAATTATTAGAACAAATTAGAAATCAAACTGATACAGCTAGCCGGCATGAATTGCTCCAATATATAGGAGATAATGGTGATGATCGGTTTATAGAACCTTTAATAAAACTCCTTGAAACAGATGACTCCCCCAATATGCGTTATTCTCTTTATGATTCTTTTAACCGTATAGGTTCTAAATTAGCAGAAGAAGTTATTCAGAAACAAATAAGAAGAGATTTGCCAACTGATGATGGTCATAAAATAACTCAGGAAGATTGGGATAAAGCTGTTGATTATATCACATCAAGTTTAAAACCAAATTTTGTTGAGAAAGTTAAAAAAACAATCGAGAAAGAAGGGAAACTATGGGCATTAGATTATAAAGGTAGTTTTGGGGTTTATGTAAGAAACCTTCTTCGAGGAGCAGGTTTTAACTGGGGAGAAGAAGCTTTGCAAAAATATTGGTCTTGGATATTAGAAGATGCTATAGCAAAATATCAAAAAAATGAATCCTGAGCAAAACTTGTAAAAAAAAGAAATTAAATATTTTATTCTTTGTTTGTTTTAGCTGTATCTTCAGGAGGAATAATCAAGGTTTTTGAGACATCAACTAAACCTACTATAAATAGCATACATAAAAAGGGGAATAATAATAATGTGAGATATAATAATCGTGATTGTCCAAGTTCTTCTGAGCCAAATGCTAACAAATTAGCAAAGAAATCCCAAAAACGGAAAAATAAAATTAAAGCTGCAAAGTATATGAATAATCCTGCGAGTTTTAAGATCTCTTTTATGGAAACACGGTCTCGAAGAGCTACTTTTTCTTCTTCTTCCTCACCGAATTCCCATTCTTCTAA
>JAYEJY010000009.1:0-6214 GCA_034660795.1 Promethearchaeati archaeon
TTAAAGAGCTAATTATGTGTTCATCATATTATAAGTAATTATTCAAAAAGGTTGGAAAAGCTTTGGTTAAGGATTCACAAAAAAGGCTATTAAAAATAAAGAAAACATAAAATATCGAAAAAAAGAAATTCTAAAAAAAATAAAGAGGGAAACAATCTATTTAAGAAACTTTCTTACAAACGGTGAACTTTCACCTTCTCGCATGAAGTGTCCTGATGGTCCTTCTCCTAGAAATTCTGCGAACCATGATTCATGCTCTACTTCTTCGTGTAAGATTGCTAACGCTAAATCATAGGTGCGATGGTCTTTTCCTGCAGTCATATTGCAAATCTCAGTATACCCTCTAACAGCGCATCTTTCAGCACTTACGAGTACTTTGAGTATTGCTTGAACATCTGTTGGATCTTTTGGTAATTTAGCTGGTGCACAAGCAGAAATATCATGAAAGTCTTTCATGTTTTCAGATAATTTTCCACCCAACTCGTATATTCTTGGTACAAGCGCTTCAAAGTGGTTTCGGTCTTCTATTCTCGCCACTTCTGCAATTTCTTTAATTGTTTCTCCTTCTAATCCAATTAAGTTGGATCTTAGAATGGTATAATAGTAGTATGTTGTTAATTCTGCAGCAGCATTCTTCACTAATAATTCAAGCAGTTTATCGACATCTACTCCTGCTTTCTCAACAACTTCTCTTGCAACTTTTGCCATAAGATATCACTTAAAGTACATTTAGGAGGTTTATTTAAAAGAACTTCTATTTAGAAATTAATACTAATTAGAAATAACATTTATTTAGTTGGGGAGCTATTAATAGGTAGAGCCTGATCAGAGAATGACTATTATGATTAAATCCATTATTAATGCTTTAAAACAACAAGGTTACAAAATAACCTCTCAACGTATTGAAATTATAAAAACCCTTACTTCTATGGCTGACGGTCATCCAACATTAAATGAACTTTTTGAGGAAGTAAAAAAGACTCTCACTCGCATTAGCTATTCAACCCTTTATGATAATTTACAGAAACTGGAATCTTTAGATATTCTGAGATTTTTTACATTACAAGGTGAAACTCACATTGAGATGAATACTAAGCCTCACCTGAACATTGTTAAAAGAAATACTGGTGAAATCATTGATGTTAATGACCCGATTTTAGTTAAGGATATTCTTGGACGTTTAAATGTAAATGCAGAAAATTATAAATTTACTTTAGTCAATGTTCTCTTGGACGATTAATTGAATATATTTTTTAGAAGTTAAAACCAGAATTCGAATGAATTTCTTCTTTTTCTTTTAGTGTTACAAAAAAGAATTTCAGAGTTACTTATTCTTGTTATAGATTCTAAATCATTAAATAGCTAATTGTATGTTCATCATATTGTAAGTGATTATTCAAAAAGGTTGGAAGAACTTTGGTTAAGGATTCACAAAAGGGTCTATCAAAAACTAAAAAAGTAAAAGCTGTTGAAGAAAAGAATTTCAACGAAGAGCGCACATTCTGGGATCGTATCCCCACTTTCCGGTGGTGGGTAACTCCCCTAAATATCCTCTTTATTTGTTTATTCTTAATTGTTATTGATATAGTGACACAGCCTAATACTTCATGGTTAGGTATTGATTGGGCTTGGTGGCCTATTGGTGGTTTGTGGTTTGTGTATGCTGTTAGCTTTATTTTCTTTAAACGTCCTGCTATTGCCTGGATTATTGGGCCTATCCTTATGATTGGTATTAGCGGCTTATTATTTGCCCTTGATTATGTTTTCCCACGTACTGATCCTTCCCCTTCTATTGATTGGGCATATATCCCAGCTGCTGCTATTCTAACTTTTGGTGTCTTAATTCCCATTATTTCTAAGGTTGGTCGTAAGCGTAAAAAGCCTATTGAAAAATTCCGGAAGGCAGTCTCTGAAATGGAAAAAGAAACATAACACAATATAAAGTCATTATTTGCAGATATTTTGAGGTAGTATATATGAACCAAGAAGAAAACACTCTTAGTTCAAATTTGAACAAGAAAAAAAACAAAAAACCATCGCTTAAAGAAATTATCCAGGCGATAACTTCACCCTACCTAGATATGCTTTCTTGGATTAATTCCTTCACGTTTAATTTTGCTCGAAGAGATGCTAATGCTTCTTTTTCCAATTCACCGGTAATGGAACCTATTCTTGCCCTTCTAGATAATCTCTCACCAGAAAAAGTTGTACGTAATATTAGAGATAAAGCCGGCCCTTTCTTCTACAAAGGAAATGATATTGGTGTTCTTATTGTTCATGGTTTTTCTTCAACTGCACAAGAAACACAGGAGCTAGGCATCTATCTTAATGAAGAAGCAGGATATTCTACTTTTTGTGTCTTACTTGCCGGTCATGGTACAAGTCCAGCTGATTTGGCTCAAACAACCATTATTGACTGGTATAAATCTTTGAAAGAAGGGTATACCTTGTTAAGACAATATTGCCAAAAAATCTTTGTTATTGGGCATTCTATGGGTGGAACCCTTTCTTTACTTCTTGCTGCTAATGAAGAGATAGATGGTATTGTTTGTTTGTGTACTCCCATCAAAGTTGAATATTTTATGCAAGATTATCTCTATTTAGTAAAAGATTTGTTGCGATATTTTCCCCGAAGAAAAGAAGAAATTGAATTAATGGATAAAAATAACCTTATTAATTATCGTGTTTCTTCTCTACGAGCGGTTGATAATATGCTTGATCTCATGGAGGTCGCTATAGAAGAAATTCCAAAGGTTACTGCACCGATTTTCACAATTACAGCTGGTAAAGATGAACGCGTACCGCTTTATAATGCGCAGAAAATTTTGCAGCTTGTTCAAAGTGATATTAAGCGCGATTATTTCGCAGAGCATTCAATTCATACAATACTTTTTGGGGAAGAAAAAAATCTCATTATGCAAAAGATATTGGATTTTCTCCTTTTTCTCGATAACAATAATTAGCATTTTTCTATAGTTTTTCTATTGGTTATTCTAAGAATGCAGCTCGAAATTTTTTAGTTTCGCGGATTTTTTTGATTTTATTTCGTTTATATTTATAATCCCATTTTTCTTGTTTTATTTATCTGCACTTTTTATATATTCTAACTAAATACGAAATTGTTGGAATTATGCATAAAGGAATGGGAGCTAATGCTAAAAGAACAAAACCAATGATTGCAACTATTTCAAAATTATCAGAATTATATATTCCCATAAAAGAAATAAGAATAAGAAAAGAACCGTAAGTTATTAAAGCTAATCCAAATATAAATGGAATCAAAAATATAGAATTATAAAAACGGCTTTTTTTTCGTTTAATTTTTTTGGATGCTAAATCTGATTGTAACTTATCCTATTTTTCTTTTAACGATCCACAAAAAATACAATATCTAAACGGTGTAAAAGTCAAATGACCACAAGAATCACAATTATCAATTAATAACTTCTCATTTCGATAAGCTTCCCAATAATCACTTATTTTAGTTGAACATCTCTGACAGAAAAAAATTGTTCGTGTAGGTGGGGCGTTTGAAAAAATATTCTTTGCTCCGCATTTAGGACAGAAAACAAAATCACTCCGCAATTTACGTAAATGTTTTGATGTTTTTCTTCTTTTTTCATTTTTAACAAAGTTAGAATTCATTTTCTCCACTCCCAAGATAATACACTCCAATTAAAATAATAAAGTCTTCTGCAAATATTTTAGTTTATTATATTTTTTAAAAAAAATCAGAAAATAATTTATGAAAATATTGTAAATATAGAGATTTTACTTTATATTAATAATGTTGAAATTAATTTAATTTTATTATGAAAGATTATTGTGAGTTATACGATGCCATAAAAAAAATGTGGGATCAATTTAGCGTGATCAATTATAATTCTGCTATGTATAGAACAAAGGAATTCCTTGCTGGTGGAAATGTTCTTAATACAATCGAACTTAATGAGTTACGGGACTATATTAAAGGTAATTCCTTGCTTCATTTACAATGTCATTTTGGTTTAGACACACTTTCTTGGGCTCGATTAGGAGCACATGTTACAGGTGTGGATATCTCTAGTGAAGCTATTTCTCTGGCGAAAAAATTAGCCAATGAAACCAATCTTCAAGCAACTTTTATCGAATCAAATATCTATGAACTTCCGGAAAAGCTTAATGAAAAATTTGATGTAGTGTTTACTTCCTATGGGGTTCTTTGTTGGTTACATGATCTTTCTCAATGGGGGGAAATTATTGCCCATTTCCTGAAACCTAATGGTATTTTCTATATTGCTGAATTTCACAATTTTATTCAAGTTTTTGATTGGGATTCAGAAGAGGATTTTGAATTACGATATAATTATTTCCATGAAGATGAACCCATTAGTTATTCAGTTACTGGTTCTTATGCTGATTCTGAAGAGAAAATCGAAGAAATGAAAACCTATGAATGGAATCATAGTTTATCAGATGTAATTAATTCGTTGTTATCCGCTGGTTTACAATTGGAATTTTTTAATGAATATCCTTATGGTCCCTTCCAACGATTCCCTTTTTTGAAGCAATCAGAAGATGGTTATTGGCGATATGATAATCCGGATATTCAATTACCCCTTGTTTTTACCTTATTAGCTACTAAGAAATAAATAAAATAGTTTATAAAAAGAAAATTGGTGAAAAACATAGAATCAATAATCTCTCTTTTTCGTTTCTTTCAAACTTCCCTAATTATAACCATTATAATTGCAGTGATTCTTTTTTTTATTATTAATTGTTATCTAATTAATAAAAAACAGGAAAAGAACAAATTTTTTGCTAATTCTTTTACATAAAGTTGATGCTAGCTTTTAATGAAAAATCCAGTAGAATATCTTTAGCAAAAATATTGATAATTAGAATAGTTAATTACTGATATATTGTACATATTATAAGATACACAATGTCAATTGCAAATATAATTTCTCAATTACTACAGTCGGATGATTCTGCTATTCGACTTAAAACCTATATCACTCTATTAGGTTTTTCTTATGATAATAAAAAAGTGCATGATATTGTAGATTCTCTAAAAACATCCTCGCCTACTATTTCTTCAATCTTTCAATATGTTCCTCTTGATACCCACTTATATCAGTTTGGAGTCTATAAGAAATGGCAAGGTATTCACTGGTTATTAGCAAGATTAGCAGATATAGATTATCCTCTTCATGATGAATTATTATTTGCTAGTCGTGATATTGAATATAATTGGCTGTTAAGTGACAAACATTGGGAAAAGAAACAAATGATTAACGGGCGAAAACGATTTTGTGCTTCTCAAGAAGGAAATGGCGTTTATTCCACAGTTAAACTAGGTATTGATGACGATAGATGTGAAAAATTAGTTGATCGTTTAATTACTTATCAATGGCCTGATGGTGGCTGGAATTGTGATCAAAATCCAGAGGCTAAGCATTCATCTTATCATGAAAGCTTGATTCCTTTACGTGCTCTAAATATCTATGCGGAAAAATACAACCATTCTGGTGCAAAAAAAGCAGCAACTAAAGCAACTGATTTGTTTCTGAAACGCAATCTTTTTCGGAGGATGAGTAATAATGAAATCATTGATAAGAAATGGCTTAAAATTCATTACCCCCCTTATTGGCATTATGATTATTTTATAGCTTTGAAAGTATTAGCAGAAGCAGATAAAATTACTGATAAGAGGTGTTCTGAAGCATTAGACCTTCTCGAAAATAAACAACTACCTAGGGGAGGGTTCCCGAAAGAAGGAAGATATTGTCAATCATCAAATCCAGATGCACCATATTATCATCCTGCTGATTGGGGGAGAATTAATAAGTACAAAATACATGAATGGGTGACGATTGATGCGTTATTCATTTTAAATAAAGCAAATAGGATAGATATAGAGTATTAATACAATTCCATTTGGCTTAGTTGGCATTAAAAATCAAAAACAGTCTTAATTGTTTGGTACTTTTCTTTTTCTTCAATTGTCTTAAAAGCTTCTTTATAATTTTCTAAGCTAAATTTATTTGTCACTAAATTCTTGTAAAAATCTGGGTTTTCTGCAAAAATTTCCAATGCAATATCAAAGGCATCACACTTTTTCCCTTTATAATTTTCAAGCCCATGCATCATTGTTCCTGTTATAGTTATTTCTTTATAAGGTAAAATTGCCCAATCAACAGTTTTTGTAACATTAAACCCTAAACCGATAACA
>JAYEJY010000010.1:0-6205 GCA_034660795.1 Promethearchaeati archaeon
ATGGAAAACTATTTTGTGGTGTTTTCTAGGTAAAATCATTCTCACTTCTGGAACCGGCTTAGCAGCAAAATATCTTGTAGGGACTAGTGTTGGACGGTGGTTATTTTGGGCTTTTGGCTTAGAACCAGATGGTTCTATTGGTCAACCAACTCCAATATGGTTATCAGCACTCAGTTGGATTGTAAGCATCGTACTTATTGGTTTGATCCTTTTTGTTGACTGGCCACTTTTATGGTAAAAAAGTGTAAGAAAAATTGTTAAAAGAAGATATAGAATCTTTCATGAAAAAACACTGAATAACTCAAGAGTAATACTAGATGAACAATATTTAGATATATGTAATTTTCAAGAATCATGGAAAACAGCTAATTATACCGGAAAAGAAAATAAACCATGGCAAGTTATTGCAATAACAAATTCTGGTGATTATTCTAGTTTACCTGATTTCTATCCAGTACAAGAGTTTCTATCAACAAATAATGACTACTATCTAACATCATATTGGTTTAATAAATTCAAATCAAACATTGATAAAGAGCATTTTCCTAAATTAGAAAAATTAAAAATAGAAAAAATAATTCAACCTATTAAAGTAAAAAATGATGAAACTCATAAATTATCTGAAGATGAGCTCAATGATTATGTCGTTTTAAGTTTAAAAACAACACATCCAAATCATAATCAAAATTTTTCTATTAGTTTATTATTGAAAAGAAATGATCAAGAAAAGTTAAGAATTCATAGTTTAAATAAAAGAGAAGCATTGGTTTTAGCTAGTTTCGAAGATTCTGTAAGAGAACAGATATTCTTAAAACTTTTAGGCATAATGGAAGCTTTAAGTGATAAGCCTAAAAAAACAAAAATAGTAAAAATAGGGAAATAAAAATTATTATTTGCTTTTTTGTGTAGTAGATTTTTGAAGTTTGGATAAAGTAGCACTTGCTTTCCCTAAATCTCTAAACATTGATGATTCATATTCACCGATAAACCCATAACCAACAACATTTGGACCTCCATGTGTACCTACGACGGGACCTAATTGTTTTATTGCAATTTCTGTATTGGTTTGGGTATTTTCTACAAGAAAATCATGAACATCTTCTGCATAACTACGATTGTCGGTATATCCAACATATAATTTATTTATTTTTAGAAAATCCATTAATTGAATACCGCACATTTTAAAATGAATCATAGCTTGTTTATGATTGCGTACTTTACTGTCAATAATTGCATTACTTTGACTAATGTCTAATAAGGGTTTTATTCTCAAAAGATCCCCTAATAGTTTTTGGTATAATTTTATTCTCCCACCACGATAAACATATTCTAATGTATCGAGTAGAGGTAAAGCATGGGCATAATTAGCATAATATTGTAATTTATCAATTATCACCTCAAATCCAATTCCCTTCTTTTTCATTTTCACTGCTTCTTCAACTAGTAATGCATGAGCTAGAGAAACAGATTTAGTATCAATAATAGAGATGTTTTTATGACCAAAGAATTTCTTTGCAACCATTTTAATTACTTGAAACATGGCAGATAAATCCGCACCAATAGACAAACAAATTATATTATCTGTTTCATTGCTAACTCTTTCAAAAACTTTCATAACCTCTCCTGGAGAAGAAGCTGCTGTTTTAACTTCACACTCTTCATGGATTAATTTGTGATATAATTCTTCAGTGGAAATATCAACATGTTGCTTGTATTTTTTTCCATCAATTATCACTGTTAAAGGTATAAAATCAACGTTCATTGCTTTTAATTCGTTTTTGGTTAAATCACAAGAACTATCAGTTACAATTTTAAAATCTTTCATTATATATCACTCACTCTAATGATTTTTTTTAATGTATAGATGAACAGAATAGTGTATAATTAAATAGATAGGAATGAGTGACTTGAAATCTTTGTGAAAAATATTTCACAAGTTCTATAAGCCACTTTACCTATTTAAAGTCTTTTTTACTTTATATTTAATGAGTAATATTTCCTTTATTAGTAATTTTGAATGTTTCTTTTCTGTAATCGATTATGCTGTAATGTTTGATAAGATTGTATAATTTTTTCCTTTTTCTCTGACGAAAGGTTAAGTATTTCACAGATAAGCTTTGTTAATATTGTTCTAATATCATCTATTTGCGCTTCATTATTAATAGCTTCATTTATTAAATCTATAAATCGATTTTTTTGTAAACCTGTTAATGTTCTAGGATCTATAACAGGGAAGTTTGCTAATTCGAATACAGCTAATTGAAGTAATCCTCTGCCCTCAATTCGTCCTTCGATTTCAAAAGCCCAAGCTCCAAAATAAGAAATTAAACTACCAAATATTATTTTAGCATAATGAGTTTTTTTGGGAAAAACTTCGTAGTATGTTTGATTAGGTATTGCATTAATCTTATTCCATAAGAATTTAGGGAAATTAGTACGAACAAATCTTGGACTTAAAATTACTGCAGGGGTAGTTATATTCAGAGAATACCATTTTTTCTTATGTTTAAATGATTCTCTGGTATGGTAATTTTTCTGTTCTCCCCATAAAATATATTTTTGTAATTTTTTAGGTAATTTATGGAACATTTTTTCTTCTGGAATATATATTATTTTTTTTGCTATAGAATTTACAACTATTGTATTAGAATAATCTTTAGGCGATTTAACTGCAGGTAGTAAATAACGTTTTGGAAGATTAAATTGCTGGATGTCTTTTTTTGAAACATAAAAGAAATTGTCAGCGCCAGATGTAATACCTCTCTTTATATTTGCAACATTTTTCAATGAAGTTATTTTTGGATGGTTAATTATATCTGTATATAATTTAGTAATTCTAAAAAATTTTGACCATTTTTTGTCATAGTCTAATTTTTCTTGAGATATAAAAGATACGTTTTTTGTATTAATTTTTTCATGATTTTTCTGCCAGATGATTTCTTGTAAAGAAGAATTACTAATTATTTTTTCCATGCGTATAAAAGAAACGAGGTTCTTTGCTTTATCATGAGAAGTATTTTTTGTTAAAATAATTATAACGTTATCAATTATTGCATTGGAAAATATGCTTTTTGCTGGATAAATAATTCCATTAAGAATGTAATTTTTCAAAAGAAATTTCTTCAGTTCGCGTCCATAATTTACATCTAACCATTTATCAGGTACTATAAAACATAAGATACCATCTTCTTTTAATAAGTAGGTTGCATATTCAATAAAATAGACATAAAGATCTGCTTGTTTGTTTTGATAACATCGATTACTTGGTGATTGTTCTTTTATTTTTTCGATTAGGAGATTCTTATTGTTAATTTGTTCATGCCGTAAATAAGGCGGATTACCGATAATTAAATCAAATTTCTCGGGTTTTGAAAAGCTTTTACTTGTCAGATCAAAAAAATCCGATTGAAATATACATTCTGTAATAAATTCCTTATCAATTTCAAATTTATCTAGAAATTTTCTTCGACATTTTTCTATATTTGTTTTCTTTATATCAACACCATATATCTCTCTAATAATTTCGTCAATTCTTTTTTGAGGGTTATTTTTTATCTGCTTTTTAATAATTTCAAGAAGAAAAATCCCTTCACCAACTGCTGGATCAAGAACTCGAGTGAAATTTTTATCTATAATAAGATCTGCCATTAGACCAGCTATGTTTCTCGGAGTAAATATTTCGCCTATACTCATATCAGGATTCATTATATTATCAAGAAAAAATTAGTAATAGTATCTTATTTTTTTACCGCATAAAATTTCTTTAAAAAATAAATGAAGTTTTTTTCAAAGGTTTTTTAAAAGAATTAGTTATGATAGGTCAATTATTGGTGATATACTTTGGAAAATGAACTCATTGACCTTTTGAAAGAACTAGAAGAACAAGATTCTAGAGAAAGATCCTTAGGATTACCTGTTGAAAAACGAATGAGAAATATCACCCCAGATGTTGGTCTTTTTCTTAATATTTTAGTAAAAGCAACAAAAGCCAAATCAATTCTAGAAATAGGAACCTCAAATGGTTATTCAACAATTTGGTTAGGATTAGCTGCTAGGGAAAATATGGGGCATGTAATAACTTTGGAAGTAGACTCACGTAAAGTAAAATTAGCTGAAAAGAATATTAACAAAGCAGATTTGGCAGATACTGTTGAAATTATTGAAGGAGATGCTAAAGAAACAATAAAGATCCTTGATCAAAAATTCGATTTTGTCTTTCTTGATGCGGAAAAAGAAGATTATTTGGATTTCTTTGAGATTATCTTTCCTTCCTTAAAAACGGGAGGATTAATTGTTGCGGATAATGTCATTTCCCATCGGGAGTATTTAGAAGATTATATTGCTGTTGTACGGGAACACGAAAATACTCAAAGTGTTTTAGTGCCAATTGGTCGTGGTGAAGAAATTACCCTCAAAATTTCTGATTATCCCTCTGAAAAATAAAAACAATAACTCAAGTAAACCAAACCTTTTTTTCTTCTCAATCTTTTAATCATTTATTTACTATAATGGAATGTGACGTTTTGGTAATTACATTTGATACACAAGCAATAATTTCAATAGTTGGAACACTTGTTGTGTGTGCATTTTCAGGATATACATTAGGATCCATAATCGTTTATTTCTTAACAACAAATATTAAATCTAAAGAAAGAAACGCTATTTTTATGGCTTTAGCAACAGTTGCTTTAGCTGTTATTGTAAACTGGCTCTTTTGGATAGATCCTTTACAGATAGCATGGAATAGTGGCATGTTTATACTAGCAATAATTGTTGGATTTGTATTTGGAACTCGTAGTATTATAAAATTAAAATTTGAATCACCTCTACCAGAGGGTTTACCTTTACAAACAGAAGAAGATAAATCAGCGATTATACTTCTAACAGAAGGAGTACCAGAAGAATATAATCCGTTACCATATATTAGAGAATATAGAAAGAAAAAAGAAACAGATGTGGAACAAAAAGCGTTCCTCCTTCAACCTTTCGAATTTTTTAAAATTAAAAGGAAATATGCGATTTTAGAAAAAAACCAGAAAGAAATACCAAAAATCGAACAGGAACAATTGACAGAAGAAAAAAAGAGAGAAATACCACACAAAAATATTGTAAAAACAATGATAACAAAACTAGAGAAATCGTTTCTCGATTTTGATATGTATCAAGAAGCGTTTGTAAATGATTGGCCAACAATAAATCAAGCAATATTACGTGTTTTATCTCTTGGTGCAACACGAATTACTATTCTTAATACAATTTTTGGTCAGGGATTCAAATATGATCTCTTTCTTAATGAATTCAAAAGGATAGATTATTCTGATTTAGATATTGCCATTAAAGAAACACCTCAATTGGCTGAGTCCGAGAAATTAATAGATATTTATATAAATCAAATTAATTCCAATTTCGCTTCTGATGAGCAAAAAGATTCAATTGGGATACTTCTTTTAGGAGAAGGACAACCACCTGAGTGGGACTCCCAATACAGAAAAAATACCCAAGAAAATAATTTTCTAAACAATCTAAAACAAGAACTTGTTAAAAAAGGTTTCAATGAAGACTATATTCAAATCAGTTGGTTAAAATATGGTCAACCAACTTTCAAAAATGGTATTGACATTCTCAGTAAAAAATGTCTGAAAATTTTCTGTCTCTCACCTACTTATCTTATCGAAAATCTTGAGACAATATATGATATACCTACATTAATTCATAATATTAAAACTGAAGAAGTAGAAATAGAACAAATCCCACCATTAAATGCTGATGATGAAATAATTAAACTCTACCTTAATCTAATTACTAGTGCAGAAACAATGCCATTGGATCTATTAGGCGATAATGCAAAATTAGTTCTTCAAGCAACAAAAGATATAGCTTCATTAGAAGACGTCTCAGAAATAACAGAAGAAACTAAAGAAGATGAAGAAAAAGAAAATGAAGAAGAACCAGTTGAAAAATCGGAAGAAGAAAAATAATCTTCCTTCCACATTTTTTCTTTTTTGTTTTAACAATACTTTTATGGAAGTAAAATATATGATTTAACAAAATATAGGTGATTTATGATGGATTATAATCAGATCATTGATGGACATACTGATGTCTTACTTGCTTTACAACAACAACAACGAAGAAAATTTTCTGAAGAATCAAATAAAGGACATGTAGATTATCCTAGAATGCGGGAAGGTAATGTTGTTGCAGC
>JAYEJY010000011.1:0-6201 GCA_034660795.1 Promethearchaeati archaeon
GCTACCTAATAAACTATTAATCCCTACCTATCCAAGATATTGAGTGTGGAGCTAAATGGCGGATAATCTTAGTGTTCCAATTAGAATGTTAGTTTTCAGTTCACCTGATTGTTATGCTTGTCCACATGTAGAAAAAATTGTCCATAAATTAGTAGGTACCTATATGTCTGATGTTTGCCATGTGAGTACCATAAATGTTCAACAAGACCCTAAAATCGCTGAAAAATATAATGTTCGTACTTTACCGACAGTAATGATTGAGGATGAAATTGTTTTACAAGGGCTTGTTGGAGAAAATGATATTCGAGATCTTTTATGGCAACGGGTGACTAGTTCTATTATGGATAGGGAGAGAAATTATGATACCCAAAAAGAAACGCTTTTGTTTATCAGTAAAAATAGCTTCGATTCCATCATGAATGAAGTTTTTATTCGTCCCAATATTGGTGATTATATTCATGTTGGCGTTTTACAACAAATGATTATTTCTCTTATTGCCATTGATAAATTAGTTCCGCATCTCCTCTATCAAGCAGGAAAAGATGTGGGGCTTTATGGAGTGGGTACCTATCTCTTAATTACCTTGAATCCGGACATTGGGACAGAATTCCGTTCTAAGGAACGATTTGAGGAAGTAATTAAGGGATTAGTAAAGTATTTCTCAGATAATGAAACTATTAATATCCCCATGAAACTAGCTGAATCTGCGGAAATAAGAAAACTTGAAGATAATTTTGCTAGAATTAGGATTTTTGGGTTAGCTAGTGCTTCTGGTGCTCCTTTTGTTGGAGAACCTTTATGTCATTTCTTTGCAGGAGAGATGGCCGGATTAACAGAGGCTCTGACAGGGAGAAATGCTGTTGTTCATGAAACAAAATGTATTGGAACAGGCTATAATTTTTGCGAGTTTGAGATAAAAGTTTCCGATGAAGATATTACTCGTAACATTGAAGAATATCAAGATGAATACCATGTTGAAAATCGTAGCCAACATTTTCAAATGATTCTGGATGACATATCAAAACGATTGCATGAATCCTTTATTAGTCCAAAAGATGTCTTTAATAGAGGAAAAATTGGGAATGAGGTACACTTTTCAAAACTTCAACAAGCTATTATCACATTAAAAATGACCGATCCTCATTGTGGAGCTTTACTCTATTCAGCAGGGCGAGAATTAGGAATCTTTGGTCCAGGGAAACATATCTTGCAAAGATACTTGGAGGATGAGAATTATTCTTGGCCACTTAATCTTGAGCAAGCTTTACAAGTCTTAAATAAATTCTTCCATTTCGGAATGATCCAAGCAGCTAAACAAAGAGCAGATGTGAAATTTATCCGAGAAGATGGCCAATTAAAAATACGAATATATGAATGTGCTATTGCATCCGGTTCCATAAATTCTGGAACAACTTTTTGTGATTTTATGGCAGGTTATATTGCTGGTCGCATAACTATCTTAACTTCAAAGGATTGTATTGTAAACGAAACAAAATGTCATGGAACTGGTCATGACTTTTGCGAATTTGAAATAGCTTTTGTCGAATAATTGTTTTATATGTTAACTAGTCGTTTCTTATTATGAAAAGTGGTTGTGAAAAAGATTGACCCAGAAAATTAATGTTGGTAATAAAGCTCCTTTATTTATTCTCCCGGATAAAAATGGTAGAATGGTCAAATTAGAAGATTATCTAGGTAAAAAGATTATTGTGTTATATTTTTACCCAAAAGATGAATCCCCTGGATGTACAAAAGAGGCTTGTTTCTTTCGTGATAGATATGAACTTTTTCTCAAACATGATGCTGAGGTAATTGGTATAAGTTCTGATGATCGCCAATCACATGCTGCTTTTACAGACAAATATGATCTTCCTTTTATATTGCTTAGTGATGTCAATGATAAGGTTCGAGAAAAATATGATGTCGGAGCTACTTTAGGGTTAATTCCAGGACGAAAAACTTTTGTTATAGATAAAAAAGGCATTATTCGTCATCAATTTTCCTCACAATTTAATCCTAAAAAGCATGTTGATGAAGCAATTCGAATTATTACCCAACTCCAGAAGGAAGACTGACAGCAAAATATGTTTTAAATTTTATAATTACCAAAGAATTAAAGACCGATAAATAACATTTAAATTATAGAAAGTAATAATTACATCCCCACAAAACCCGGAGTATGAATCCTGGAAGTAGGTTTATAATGTTTGCAAAAAAATCTGAATCTCTCCTCTTATCCATTTCAGCAATCACCGCAATAACTATGTTATTTGTGCCATTATCACTTTATGTGGTAATTCCTTGGGTTTTACTCCTCATTGCATCTGCTTTTTTGTTTTATTTCTTCCGAGACCCTGAAAGAGTCGCGCCAGATGAGGACGGTATTGTAGTTTCCCCGGCAGAAGGGAAAATAATTGATGTTGTTTCATTACCTGATGAGAGTAGACAAATACAAATTGAATTATCTGTCTGGGATGTTCATGTCAATCGAGCACCAGTTGATTGTAAGATAACTAAAATAACTCGAGAGAAAGGGGCTCATTGGCCAGTTTGGTATAATAGATATTATGCTAAGAGAAATGCCCGTCAACATTATGATATAGAAACAACAGATGGCAATAAATTCCGCGTTACTCAAATTGCGGGTATCTTTGCCTGGCGATGTGTGAGTTATGTTTCTGAAGGAGCTCAATTATCTCAAAATGATAAATTTGGAATCATTCGTTTTGGTTCTGCTGCTTATGTTACATTTCCGAAGGATTCTCCTTATGAAATAACAATAACGAAGGGAGAAAAAATCCGTGCAGGAGAATCAATTATTGCTCGAAGAAAGTGAAAAGTTATGTCTTCTTCTAGCTCGGATCTTTCCAATCAAAAAGAATCACAAAAAGATACTGAAGATTCAACAAAACAATTCCAAATTCCAACCTTTCACCCAGCTCTTAGATTTTTCTTTGCTATTTTAGCAAATTTCATTACCTTTTTAAATTTCAGCTCTGGTGTAGTGGCAATAGTCCTCACGATAATTGATCCAACCAATACTCAATATATGCTATGGGCTGCTCGGTTAATTTTACTTGCAATTATTTTCGATTTTTCAGATGGGATTCCAGCACGATTAGCAAAAAAAGAACCTGGTTTTTTTGGTACTGTTGTTGACTCTGTCGCAGATACCTTTTCATTTGGTTTTGCACCATCTATTATGATTGCTTATAGCTATCCATTTACTACCATTGATACCACAAAATTCCTTATTATGGAAATCCTCTCAATTACAATAGGAGTATACTTTGGTATTTGTACGATTTATCGCTTGATTCGTTTTACCAAAACACCAAGTAAAAAATGGTTTCGGGGTGTACCCGCACCTGGTGCAGGATGTGCAGTTGCACTTTATTTTATCATTAAGCTCTATTTAGAAAATATCTTGGACTGGAAAACAATAATTACCCCCATATTTGGTCTTCTCTTCATAGTTTTTACCGGAACGACTATGATTATCAGTTTGAAATACCCGACAACTAAACTTCGGAAAACTCCCATTGAAATTTTTCTTTTAGGACTTGCAGCAGTCGTCATCTTATCATTGGTTTTTATACCTTTAGAATATAGTATCTATCCCGCTGGTTTTATGACAGCCTTAACATATTTCTATATTTTTTATGGTCCAATTTATCTTAATAGACACATGATGGAACGAGCTGAAGAGATTTCAGAATAATTTTGCAAATAAACAAAACTTTTCATATAGGAAGAGTATTTTAGATATAATTACTAATAGTTCAATTGAGGAATATAAAAATGGAATTTCAACGTATCGCACCTTCATCATCAACTCCTAAACAAGAAAAAGCATCATTGCAAAAGTCAGGATTGGCTGGTTTCGATGCAACCATTGGAGGCGGAATACCTGACGGGTCATTAATTCTTCTATTAGGGGAGCCTGGTGCTGGTCATACGATATTTTCAATGCAGATGATGTTTAATCAAGCAAAAGAAGGGCGAAAAGTATACTATGTTTCCGTTGATAAACCTACTACAGAAGTTGATATGGAAATGTTAACTTTCGGGTGGGATATTAGCACCTATAAATCCATAGGTTCTTGGACTTATATTGATGCTTATGGTGCAAAATTTGCTAGTACAGATGAAGCAACTCCAGTTATATCCTTTGATAAAGGATTACTTAATTTATTACGAACGAAATTTATTAATCATGTTGCTAAAACTAATCAACCATTTACTATTGTTGATTCACTTTCACACTTGTTGTTGGATTATGATGTAGAACAAGTTAGAGACTTAATTGAGAATTTCACCACTAAAGTTGTCCGAAAAGTGGGAGGGGTTCATCTTTTACTTATGGTGAAAGGTATGCATGATCCGCAGACAGAAGTGTTGTTTAGCCATATAGCTGATGGTGTTATTGATTTCTATATGCGTGAGCGTTCAGATCAACTCCAAAGAACTTTTCGAGTACGGAAAATGCGCAAAGCCATTTATGATACAAGATTATATCCAGTAAATCTTGAAGAAGATGGATTACAAATTGAAACAGCAAGAAGATTATAAAACTAAGCTGTTTTTTTATCTTTTTTTCTAGTCTAACTTAATTGTCAATAGATTAAATAGATTAAAAAAATACTAACTTAAAATATTATAAACGGAGATACTATAGTGAATCAATATACTGTCCCATGGACCGAAAAATATCGGCCAAAAAACCTAGATCAAGTTGTGGGTAATGATAAAGCAATAACTTCACTTCGGAAATGGTTTAATTCATGGGCAATTGATCAAAAGAAAAAAGCTGCCTTATTGAATGGGCCCGCTGGTATTGGTAAAACAAGTAGCGTCGTAGCACTAGCTAAAGAACGGGGATATGAAGTTGTAGAAATGAATGCAAGTGATACCAGAAATAAAAAAGCCATTTTGAAAATTGCGGGAATTTCAGCAAAAGAAGGTTCACTTGAGACAGGTTCGCATACTAAACGAATTCTCTTAATTGATGAGGTAGATGGTCTCCATCGCTATAAAGATAGAGGTGGTGTGACAACACTTGTTAAAGTTATCAAGTCTTCCGCAGTCCCCATTATTTGCACAGCCAATGATGCCTATGATCGGAAACTTAAATCGCTACGGAAAGTAGCAAAAGTCATAAATTATCAACCAATTAATCAAGAAGATCTGGTAAAGGTCTTAAAACAAATAAGTAAGAAAGAAAAAATTCCATTAAAAGCAAAAGATTTAGAATTCATTGCTGAACAAGCTCAAGGGGATTTACGTAGTGCAATAAATGATTTACAAGGGTTAGCATTACAATTAGAGAGTGGAGAAGTAGATATAAAGCACCTTTTCCCTAAAAGAGATCAAACAAAAGACATTGACCAAGCTTTAACAGCTTTATTTACTGCAAAAGGATTTTCTGAAGGAAAAGCTTCCCTTGATGGCTTAAGCATGAAATACGATACATTACTACTATGGATTTTTGAAAATGCCTATAAATATTGTTCCAAGGACAATCTTCCTCAGATGTATGAAACGTTAGCAGCTGCTGATAGATATCTGGGCAGAATAAAACGACGACAAAGTTGGCATTTATTATCCTATTTCTTTGATTTTATATCTGGTGGCGTTGCAACTGCTGTAGATAACCCTCCTAGAAAAAAACAGCGTTTTACTTACCCCCAAAAAATAGCCATGTATGCACGAACGCGCTGGACAAGAAGATTGACGGATTCTATTGCTAATCAAATCGGAGAAAAAATGCATGTTTCAACTCATGTGGCATCAACTCAAATCATACATCTTCTACGTGAAGTGATGAATAGTACTGTTGGGGATGCAGCAGAAACAGCTTATTGGCTAGAATTAGATAATAATCAAATAAAACGCTTAGTCAAAAGCAAAGAAAAACAGAAAAAAATTAAGAAAGTAATCGAAGCATTTGAAGAAGAACGAATCAAGAAACAAACATCCATGGATGAATTACAATATTCTAGCTTTGATAGAGATCTAGAAGACTGGCAAAAAACACTAAAACAATGGGAAAAGAAAAAGGAAGAAATCAAGAAAGAGAAAGAAGAACAACAGAAAAAAGAAGAAGCCAAAGAAAGTCGAAAAGAATTAAGTGAAAATCAAGTGTCCCTTGAAAAATTCATGAATTAACCATGAAATTCAAATGATTCAATTTAGAGGTTT
>JAYEJY010000012.1:0-6195 GCA_034660795.1 Promethearchaeati archaeon
TGTAAAGACTCTAAATTCTTAGAATCAAACGCTAACCGTAAGCGAGCGTATGTATAAAGTTTTGTAAGAAAATTTTCTTGTATTTTTGGATGTCTCAATCGTTTATCATCTTGAAGGGGATAACCCTCAAAAGCTTTTATTATTTCATAAGTAAATAGTCCCGAACCAATTCTTTTAGCAAACCATCCATTTTCCTTATCATAGACTTTGACATGATCTGGTCCCATGGAAGGCGAATCAGCTCTGAATATAAATCCGTCAGCAATTAAATTGGAAATAAATTTTTCCGAAAAAGATAACATTTTTTCTGTTAAATCTTTACCAGTTTCGGGTTGAATTAATCGGATTTTCTCCTCTTTATTAACTAGTCGTAATGTTTCTCTTGGTATCCCTAAACCAATAGCAACTTCAGGGCAGACAGTAATGAATTTAACATATTTCCCATTTCTCAATCGTTCAATTAAAGGACTTTTAAGAATATTGCCATCATATCTTGTTGCTTCAAAACCTAGACAAGAACTTACTAGAATAATTGGTTTTATTTTATTTTTTTCCATAGATTATCAACCCCTTTATTACTAATTTCATTTATATAAATAAAGGTTTATGAGAAATATTTATTACAAATAAAATGGTAAACATTATTTTCTAAAGTTTCTAAATAGGGGCAAGTCTTAGTTTCAACATAATTTATAATGATGTTTTTTGCTGTTTTAGTAAGAGGTAATTTTTCATAATCTTTTTCAGTTAATAAATCAAAATTTCTCCTTGAGTCTTCAATAAAAGCAGCTGCTTTTTTAAATTGATTTATTTCATGTCTTGTCTCATTTAATAATTGCTTCAGATACATTATTCGATAAAAATTTTCATAGAGAGTAACATTACTTTCAAATCTCCCGGGAGGGCAATACCTTTTAGCAGCATAATCAATATTGCTTTCATATGCATATTTGAATCCCCAATATACCGGCCAAATTAATCCTTTTTGGGTAAACTTCTCTTTGTCAATATTACCGTATTTATTGTTATTTCCATATAATAATTGATACTCTAGGTAAATCTTAGGATAATGTTTTTGCAGAATTGCCATAAATTCATTCTTATTTCTACCTGGTTTTAATGTTAAACCGCCAGTGAAAATGAATTCAGCATCAACTTCTTTAGCTTGAGAATAAATTTTTTGGAGGTTTTCTTGTTTATCAGCAAATAAAGGCATCATTGGCAATAAATAAATGCCACAATGAATCCCTTCTGTTCGTAATTGTCTGATAGCTTCAAAACGTTCAGAAGAAGAACTCGCATGTGGTTTAAAGATTTTTTGTTGGTTATCATCAGCTAAAGTTATTGTAAAATTAACATTCGCATTTGTTTCTTCGTTTATTTTTTTAAGAAGATCGATATCTCTCAAAACAAGATTGCTTTTAGTAAGAATCCAAACTGGAAATTTATAATCATATAAAATCTCTAATATTTTTCGAGAAATCTTAATTTCCTTTTCTGCAGGTTGATAGGTATCACAGACACCACCACCTATTGTTATGATAAATTTAGGTTTGTGGTAATTATTTTCCTCTTCAAATACTTCTGGGAAAAATTCATGGATAGTCAATTGTACTTTTTTATGAACCGAAAAAAATCCTTTTTTCTGAAGATATTTCTTCAATAAATCTGGGGTATTTACTTTAATTTTGATACGAGTACCAAAATCTTCATGCATATGATAGTATTCAGCTTTGCCATCACAATAAACACAATTATGATAACATCCTTGGTAGGGATTTAAATAAACTTCAGCCCATGAAAATAAGGAAGGTGTACTTGTTCTAATAACCGTTTTTGCATGGTACTTCTCAATTTGCATAAGAAGAACTATAGTCGTTACTGTAATTAATAGTTTTTATAATCTTTCATTTTAGTTTATTCTAAAAATAAATTACTAAACATAAAATTTGCTTTCTTTTTCAAAAGAAATATTGAATTTTTCGGTTATTCGCTCATAAAAATCCGCATAGCTTTCAATAGTGATAACCTTATCTGGACAAATAGAAATGCAATGCATGCATCTGATACATTTTTCTTGGTCTACATTTCCTGTTTTTGCATCAAATGCCCGGGTTGGACATTCTATTTCACATAAGAGACACATACTGCAAGTTTCATTATCCCTTTTAGGATACGGAAATTTAATGGGTTTTTTCTCGTTTTTTTCTTTCTTATGTTCTTTTTTTCTTTGAGGACGTTTTGATTTACAAGGCAATTTTATTGGTTCTAAATTTTCCTTCTCTAGTTTCTCTAAAACTTTTGTAATATATTTTTTAGCAAGTTGTAAATCGATATTATTAGGTCTATTTGGGACTAATTTACAACCTGGAGCAACATTAAATGAATGCTTTGCGAGAAATTCAGCAGAACCTATTATTTTGAATGAATTATTATTTAAAATATGCCCAGTATCTTGATGCGCCTTTCCCATATATACTCCACCATAAGTAAAAAACATAGCACAAGGTTTTGATTTTCCATTTTGGTTTTCCAACCACTCTTTAATAATATCAGGTGCTCTTCCAGCATAGATAGGGAATCCAAAGAGAATAAGATCATAATGATCATAAGGAATTTTTTCTTGCCGTGCATTATACGGTGTGATATCTTTTGTTTTTACTTTAGCCCCTAATTTGCTGGCTTTTTCACCCATAATTTCTGCAAAAAATTTTGTATTACCTGTACCCGAAAAATAATTGATTAAGACATTATGTTTTTTAGGATTACTTTCAGAACTCATTTTTATCTCTCTAGAATTAAAAACAGTTGTCTGATTAAAGATTTTCGATAGGAAAAAAAGATTATGATTGGTTCCGTTTTCTTCGGTTTACAATCATTAATCCACTGAATAGTAAGATTACACTTAATGCAGATGTAATTGATATTGAGATTGCATTATTTGTCGGAGTGCTACTTGTATCTGTAGTATTTGTAACGGTTAATGTACGAGTCATTGAGCCAAATTGATTACACGTTGCTATAACTTCTATTTCATCACCAATGTTTGCTAGGATCGTATATTCATATGAAAAGGAGTTTGTTGTCGGTTGGCTGTCATAGTTTTCGGATCTGTTTAATACGTCATTAAGCCATATTTCTACTGACTCAATGTAATGATTATCTGTATTACTAACAGAATGGCTAATATTAACCTCTAATAAATTCGTTTGTAAATCATAAGAAAGACTCATTGTTGAAGGTGAATGACCACTAATAAAAGCAGGGATACTGATTAATGCAAATAATGCAACGACTGATGATGTTGTAATGAATTTTCTTAAATAATCTTGCATTTTAGCTTCTAACCTCTAAATACCAAAAGAAAGAGATGATACTTAATTGCTCTTCTTTATAATGTAATATTTATTCTATTGTTTCCTTAAGAAATTATTAGTGAAAAAATACTAGTTGATAAGTTAAATTCTAGTATAAATTCGAATAATTTTTCACAAGAATAATTGATTACTTCTTTTTTAAATAAAATAATAAAATAACATCTTTTACCTAGAGAAAACTAATTAATTAAAGCGTGCTTTTAAAGAATCAATAATTATAAACTGTAGCTAGAAATTTAACTTATGCGAGGAAGATTTAATGAATCAATTAATACCTATCAATGATGACATATTTTGGGTTGGAGTAAATGATCGAGAAACACATTTATTTGAGGCATTATGGCCCTTACCACGTGGGATATCTTATAACGCCTATTTAATAAGAGATAAAAAAACAGCATTAATAGATACAGTGAAAGCACCTTATGCTTCAAAATACATACATAAAATAGAAGAACTTTTGGGAGAAGGACAAAAAATAGACTACCTTATTGTTAATCACATGGAACCAGATCATTCTGGTTCAATTGAAGCTTTATTGAATGCTTACCCAGATTTAAAAATAGTCTGTAATAAAAAAACCGTCGATTTCTTAAAGGGTTTTTATGATATAACTGAAAATCTAAAAATCATCGATGATGCTGAAGAAATTTCTTTAGGTAAACATACCTTAAGATTTTATTTGACACCCATGGTTCACTGGCCAGAAACAATGATGACCTATGAGACAAAGAATAAAATTCTGTTTTCTGGAGATGCTTTTGGTGGTTTTGGAGCTCTTGATGCTGGAATATTTGATGATCAAATCAATATTGATTATTACCAAGAAGAAATACGAAGATATTATACTAATATCGTAGCAAAATATCATTCAATGGTTATCCGAGCTATTAACAAACTAGGGGATTTAGAAATAAAAACCATAGCAGCGACTCATGGTCCGGTATGGCGTACACATCCAGAAAAGATTATTGAGGATTATCTTTGCTGGAGCAAATGCGAAACAACAAAAGGAGTTGTAATTGCTTATGGAAGCATGTATGGACATACTAAAATGATGGCTGAACGTCTATCTAAAGAATTGGCAAATAGAGATGTCAAAAATATCAAAGTTTTTGATGTCTCAAAAACACACTTATCCTATATTTTCAATGAAATTTGGCAATACAAAATATTTGTTTTAGGAAGTTGCACATATAATACTGACCTTTTCCCTCCAATGGCCCAACTTTTATCATTTATTAAAGCGAGTCGATTAAAAAATCATAGTATGGGGATTTTTGGTACATATAGCTGGAGTGGTGGGGCAGTAAAAGCTCTAAAAGAATTTGGGGAATCTGGAATTGTTGACTTGATTGAACCTGTTATAGAAGCGAAGCATGCTCCCAAAGATGATAGTTATAGCCAAATTGAACAATTAGCAGAAAATATTGTTAAACAATTGGAGTGAAGATTATCTCTCCAATTCCTTTTTTTTTAAATTTTAATAATTAACCCATCATAAGCTACTTCTAATTTTATGGAAGCTAGAGATTTAATTTTCTTTCGACTTTCTTCTATATCTTCATAAAACCAGCTCCCAAAATGAGTAAATATTATCCTATCAGTATAATCATCAAATAATCGTATTTGATCAGGTATCCCTTGATGACCAAATAATTTCCCCTCCTCCTTACCGCGTCTAACTAACCCTCCTTTCCGGATAAAACTACCATCGGTTATAACAGCGTCAAGATTTTTTATTTTATCATGATGTTTTTTTTCTATCCAGATTAAATCACCTGTATAAAGAACTCTTTTCTCGTTTTTCTCAATAAGATATGCTTGAGATTTAACCGTTTTACTATGAATTGTTGGAATCGGAGTAATAATATGATCATTTAATGATATTTTCTTCTCTAAAACAGTGATATCTGCTTTTTTATGTTGTTCTGGAGCATAAATGGGTTTATTATATGACAATTTTTTTTCTGAGCTTTCAACAAAAAAAGCATGGTCCGGATGCAAATGTGTAATAAAAATCGCTTCAGGTTTTCTTTCAAGGAAAACTTTTTCCCCAATATCAAAAAGGTATTTTTGATCAACAAGTAATCCAGAATGTTTTGAATGACAAGGAGCAGAAGGCTCAACATTTCCTCTTGTGCCTAAGAATTCAATTTTCATTTTGAATAAACTCTGTTAATTGATGAAAATCCTTTTTAAATTTCTCTCTAAATTTAGGGAATCTCATTGCTGCTGCTGGATGATAGGTTTTAATGTATGTCCTCTTTTTTTCTTTAGGAACTTCCCATGCTACTTTTCCCATTAAAACTATTATTTCTGGTTGTATGATTTTTATTTGTTCTAATAAATATGGTAGACATGCTTCTATTTCCTTTTTTGTAGGTTTTCGATTATTAGGACTGGCATGTTTTACTACACTAGTAATATAGAACATTTCACGAGTTAATCCATTTTGTCTTAATATTTTGTTCAAATAAGTGCCTGAACGACCAACAAACGGTCGACCAGTTTCGTCTTCTTTCTTACCAGGATTTTGTCCAATCAACATATATTTTGAATTTAAAGGCCCTTCACCGGGTACAGGTTTTGTAGCAAAATTGCCTAATGGACATTTTTTACAATCTTTTATTTTTTTAATTATCCTTAGCATTGACATAAGTTACAATTTCACCAAAGTTGTTATGAAACAAAAAATTATCGATATAATGCTTATTCTAAAAAAAAATAATATAATTCCAAACTTCTTTTATAAAATTTTAAATTTTTTACTAATTATAAATGAAATAATTTTTATAATTCTATAAATGGTTTAATT
>JAYEJY010000013.1:0-6061 GCA_034660795.1 Promethearchaeati archaeon
GGTTCATCAGCGAGGAGGATTTCTGGTTCATTCGTCAGGGCTCGAGCAATAGCTACTCGCTGTTTTTCGCCACCGCTTAATTCAGAAGGATAATTCTCAAGAAAATCATCCATCTTGAGAGTAATTAAGATTTGACGAGCAGCTGCTCTACGTTCATCTCTCTTAACACCACTAAATAACAAGGGCAATTCTACATTCTCTAAAACCGTCAAACCAGGATGGGAACGACCTTAAAAGAAATCGAACCGGCAATCGAAATAAAAAAGAAATGGTATTTCTGGATAACAATAATCTATCTTCTTTTCCTTTGGTGCCCGACAATTATCACAATAAATATTTTAGAAGTAGATATTATTCCTGCTTTGGAGGAAAGCAGTAAAACAATATTGGTTATAAGCAATATTGGCTTAATAACCGGGATAATAGTATTGCTTGTTTTGTTTAGCTGTTTCATTGCAAGAAAATATCTGGAAAAAGTAAATTATGGAATACTTGACACGGAGATAACAATTACAAAAGGATTAATTGTGAAAAGGAAAACAGTCATTCCCTACAGAACAATTACTAATCTCATCATAAAACAAGGACCAGTAGATTTGCTTTTAGGAATATCAAAAGTTATCATTCAAACAGCTGGAGAAGCAACAAATGCTGAACCAGAAGGAAAACTAATTGGTATTTATTATGCAAAAGATTTAATCGAAGAGATACTAAATCTTGTACGTCTTCTTGATCCGCTAAGTTATTTACGCGAAAGAGTACCCCTTACAACAACACCAAAAAATATCATCACCCTTTATGCAAAAATATTAAGTAAATTACAGATAATAGAAAAAAAAATAAAAAAGAGAGGGGATAATTAGGTGGTTTTCCATTACCAATCAAAAAGTAAATTCCATAAAAAACAAGCATTTACTGTTTAGCACTAGAAGAAACCCATAGCTTTTCTAAAAATTCCTTCGAGGAATGATAATACTCAACCGTATTTCTTCGCACTTTAATTTTTAAGTAACGAACAGAATTGGAATATTTATCCACAAAACGCAAAGTAATAACAGTAACTTTCAGTAGGCTGAAAATTAAAAGTATTACACCAAGAATAAATACAATAGTTCCAACTATAATGGGACCAGGAGATTCATCATTATCAAAAAGATCGGCAAAATAAACAATATAAGCAAAAATTGTCAGACCAATTAAGAGAACACTTATGATAATGCCGATAATTTTGATACCTCGGTAATCAACAGATGAGCCTCTAAAATCGTCTTTCTTAATGTCTAATCGATAATCACCTCTAAGAATTGTCTTAGGACCTTCTACTGAGAGTTTCTGATCATCTACAGTAAAGTCAATTGTTTTTAATCGATTAAAGTAGAATAAACTGGCTAGAAAATTCAAACCTGCAATGATTCTCTCATAAGGAGAGAAAATAGAAACGCGGTTTTCAATTGAATAAGTAATATTTTTCTTAGTAGTCATATAATCAAATTCTTTAATTTTTGTGAAATATGTAATTACGCAGTAGTATTATAAATTTTAAAGATTTCCTTTCTTGATAAAAATCAAAAAACAGAAGATGCTATCGCATGAAATAGATACTTATAATAAAAACCAAGTCAAAAATAATCATCTCTAAAATTTTTATGGACCATTTAAAAACATCTATTCTTTTCACAAATTTAAAAGGTATAACTACGAACTTAATCTTTTTTTAATTAAATCATTTTTTGTTTTAAAGGAAGAATTTAAAAAGTCATTTGTGAGTCTATTGTTAGGTTTACCTAACAATAAATCTTAGAGTGTCAAGAGAAAGTCATCATTGAGTGAAGGAAAGTGAATCAAAAATTAGAAAATTTGCTATTAGAAATTGCAAAAGAAAATATTCTACGTGTACTAATTGAGCAGACACCGGGATTCGAAAAAAGAGAGACTCTTAAAAAATTAACACAAGAAGAAATTATCCCAGAGTCGTGGTATATTGTACCAAAAGATTTCTTCACACAAGCGGTAAAAGAACTTGAAAAGAAAGGGTATATCACAGTTAAGGATGATGTCATCTCTTTAACTCGTAGTGGAGAAGAACAAGCAAGCCATATATATGAAACGCATAAAGTTATTGAGGAACTCTTCAAAGAGGATTTTGATGAAAAAACAGCCCATATTTTCGCTCACATTTTGGAACATCTCATCTCAAGAGAAGTTATCGATTCCATGAAAGAGATAGATAAGTTACGAGGGCATGGAGTGTCGCTATTGGATTATCCTTCTAAAGAAGGCATAATTACTCAATTACTAATTGAAGATTCTCATTTAATGGAAAGAATAATCAGTATGGGTGTCTGTCCTGGTCAAAAAATAAAGATTATCACGCGACTAAAAGTAGGGGTAGTAGTTAAGTTGAAACGAACAAAATTAGCAATAGATAATGATGTAGCAAAAGGGATTATGATTGCAGCATAGTAATCGATCTTGAGAACAAGTAGTACGAAAACAAAAAGCCAAAATAAGATTGTAGCAGTGGTTAACAATGACAAATCTCTTTAGAAAAAAAGACAGGATTTTCCACATAAAAAAAATCCCTGAAAAAGATAATATTCAAGTCTTATTTGTTGGCCAACCCAATGTAGGTAAAAGTTCGTTGATGAATGCTCTCGTGGGTACCAAGATAGAAGTTTCCAATTATCCTGGGACAACAGTTGAGATGACCACTGCCACAAAAAAGTTCAAATTTCAAACTACAAAAAAAGAAGAGATAAAAGAAATTGAATGTGATTTTACTGATACCCCTGGAATTTATTCGCTGTCAGATAATAGTGCTGAAGAAAGAATAACAAAACAGAAGCTCTTGTCAACAGAAGAGGAGGTAGTTGTGATCATTTTAGATGCGACAAATTTAGATCGAGGGCTCTATTTTGCTTTGCAGACACTCGAATTGGGAAAAAACGCTATTATTGGATTAAACTTTGTCGAAGCAGCAAAACAAAAATCGATTACTGTTGATATTGAGAAACTTTCCAAAATACTTGGTATTAATGTGGTACCTTTTAATCCAATAACAGGAAATGTCGAGGAACTAATCAAGACAATTGTTCAACAAACCACAGTTAAACAGCAAACAGATCAACAATTTGACCCAATGTTCGAAGAACATATCGAGGAGCTCATTTCAGTAGTTAGTGGGTTTATTGATACGAAATATAATGACCGGTTTATTTCCTTAAGAATTTTAGAGGGAGATGATGATTTTCTCCCCTTATTAACTACCGAACAGAAAGCTCAACTTAGGGACAAAATGAAGGAATTTTCAAAAGGTCATCCTTCTATAAAAGAGGAAATATCCAAGACGCGATATAATACTGCAACATATATTGCTCAAGAGGTAACCCACGAAAAAGAAGCGAAATCTGAAGAAGAACCTTTCATCGATCAACTTTTACTACACCGTTTCTGGGGACCAGTATTAACATTATTATTTTTTGCAGGATTATTTTTGATACTCTTATATGTTGGGGGGTATATAGAAGAAGGCTTTTCATATCTCGGAGAGAAACTCATCGAGCTAATTCCAGAAGATAAATGGATGGTTGATACTTTCTCATTTCTAAACTTAATAAGAGAAGGCTTAGCGGGAGTAGTAGCAGGGATAGCAATTGCCTTACCGTATGTGTTTTTATTCTATATTATCTTAGGATTTACAGAAGATATAGGACTATTACCACGATTTGTGCTAAATATTGCCAGATTTCTCGAGTGGCTTGGATTACCTTCTCGAGGATTCATTCCAATGATTTTGAATATCGGATGCACAGTTCCAGCTATAACAGCAACAAGACTAATTAAGCGAAGAAGTGACCGGATTAAAGTTGGATTTATGTTTGCCTTCATACCCTGCTCTTCGAGAATTTCAATCATTATGGGGGTTATAGCACACTATGGGAGTAAACTCTTATCTCTGGCAGTTTTTGGAACGATGATCCTTGCTTTATTAATCTGGGCGCTAATTGTCAAAGTAATATGGAGAATAAAACCTGAACCGGTGCTAATCGAGCTGCCTTCCTATAAAAAACCACTCTTAAAAAACGTTTTAGCAAAAAGCTGGCTCCGAATGAGTGATTTTATAAAAATAGTTATACCACTCCTTGCTTTAGGCGGAGTTGTTTTCTCAGTATTTAATCAATTAAATATCACAACATTTCTTATTATACCATTTGAACCTATTATGATTTTTCTCTTTAATCTCCCAGGTGAAACAATTATACCAATACTTTTTGGTTTTATCCAGAAAGATCTTACAGGCGCAATGCTTCTTTCAGCACTTGGTACATCCGCTGGTATTGCCTTAACGAATCTTCAATTATACACTTTCGGAATAATCACTTGTATAGGTATTCCTTTTGTTATTTCATTAGGGATGTTATTTAAGGAATTTAAAATAAAGGAAATAGCAATCATCTTTTTCCTTCCATTTCTGTATGGGTTAACTATTGCTATTATTGTCTGGCGAATAGTGAGATTAATCATATGATGGTTAAGAGATTTGCTTTCTCAAAGGATGAAATTAAAGACACTCAGAAAAAAAACTTGTTTTCTCAACGAATCATCTAAAAGTTTAAATGGATACAACACCAGCGAATACAGAAAAGAAAGTACTAAATACACTTGAGGTGCAGTATTCATGACTCTTAAGAAAAAGCAAGAAGAAGAAATTATACTGTTATCTCGAAACGAGGAAAAGGAACAACCCTCTTTAACCCGAGAGCAGCGAAAACGGAATATAAGCATTATTTCCATAAATACATTCTTAGCTGGTTCAGCAAATGCTATTTATTATATTCTTTATGCACCTTATTTCCGAGAGATAAATAACTCAGAACGATTATTCGGTATTGTTGGAACAATTGCATCACTCGTGGCTCTATTAGGATTAATAGCCTCTGATTTTTTAAACGAATTAATCGGATTTAAGCGGGTTTTTATTATTGCTCAAATGCTTATTTTCTCCTCCTTTGCTTTCTTTATCTTCAGACCAACAAATATTGTCTGGATCATTATTGCCGTTTTATTACTAAATTTTGCATTTACTTTGACTGAATCACCGGGAAATATTATATTAACCGAAACAGCTGGAGAAAAGCGAAAAGGAAGGGTGAGTTCCTTAGTTGCTTTTTTTGGTCGATTGGGTGATGTCTTAATATCCATTATTCTTGTGATTAGTACTTTCATTATAAATGCTGAATTCGAGCAAAATTTAAGCAATAAAGAACGATCATATTTCTTTAGCTATAGTACAGGCGTATATCTTATAATCACGATAGTAGCGATTTTTTTCTTAACCAATCCATTAAAAATCCATAATAATAAAAAACGAAAAACACAAAAAATGGAGGATAGAGAGAGAAACATCTATCCCAAAAAAACCACTAGAAAAGCTGCGAGAACAATAATTAGGGGGACCACTTTCTTACGTAGCTTTATTGAAACATTTAAAGATAAATGGGTTTTGCGTGTTGCCTTGACGTTTCTTTTTGACGCGATTTTATGGGGAATTGGCATGGGTGTATATTGGGCGGCAATGACAGACCCTTTATTATTAGGACAATTTGCTCTTGTGGATAAAGATATCAGCATACTCTCCCTAATTTCAAGTTCTGTTGTATTATTAGGTATGTTTCCAACCGGTTGGTTAGTCGATAAAATTGGTGCAAAAACATTACTTTTTTCCTCCGAGATTTGTGGTTTTGCGTGGGCAATTTGTACCATTATTTTTACATTCTACCCACAGTTCTATTGGTTATTGATACTGTCGCGAATAGCCATTGGCTCATCTATTGTCTTATGGATACCATCAACTATTGCTCTTTTCACTAATGTGGCACCAAAACGGAAGAGTAAGGTTTACAATTCCATTGCAATTTTTAGAACCATTGGTTATTTACCTGGTGGAATGATTGCGGGATTATTATATGATGCAATCCCTCAACCTTATGGATTTTTAACGCCCTTATTTATCCTTATCAGTGGATTATTCGTACTAATACCTTTATTTTACACTCTATCT
>JAYEJY010000014.1:0-6059 GCA_034660795.1 Promethearchaeati archaeon
AAACTGTTTGTTCATTTAAGTCCATATTATTAGCAGCTGCTTGAGAATATTGATCTAATGCGGTCGATACTTTATCATCAACATTAGAAATTGTTTCTTGATAATTTTTATAATTGTCACTCATAGTTGCTTCTAAGCTTTCTTTCATTGTTTCTGATGCTGATAAAACTTTGTTTGCAGATTCTTCAAACGAATTCCTAATTGTGTCCCCTGAATTTGATAAAGAATTTGAAATTTTACTAATTGAGGAACTGATAGTATTACCAGCTTTCTCCGTAGTAGCTTGATTATCTTGAGATATTTCTGTGATAGCTGAAGCAGTAAGTGAAGCAATAGCAGTACTTTCCTTATTCAATATTTGACTTATTTCTTCTATTAATGAGTCAATACTTGTATTAATTTTAGATACAGCAGTTTCAGCTTCTTCTCTATTCTTTTCCTTAGCTTCCGAAGTAATATCTTTAATATTCGTTTTCTGTTTATCAATAATGCGGTCTAAAGTTTCAATTTTTTCATCAGCATACGCATTAATCTCCGAACCAATATTTCGTATTTTCTCAAGTGACTCTTTAGCTTTCTCAGATATATCCATCATTGGATATATTGGAGCGTATTTTTTGATGATTGAAGGGTTAGTAAAAATAAGATTTTTATCTCGGAGAGTTTCTAATGCCCTATTTACATCGTTAATAGAAATATCAAGTGCGTCTGCTAGTTCATCAATAGCTAATTGACCATTTGCAAGCAGATGGAGATAGACCTTTTCTTCAATTGTTGATAAGTTTAAATTATCAATAATATCAACCATTTTTTGTGGAACCTCTTTTTTCAACATTTATTTTTTAATAAAATGATTTATTTCATCATTTAAGAGTCTTTTTTCGTTAGCAAAAACTCGTAAAAAACATATAATTTGATGTTAAATATTTTTATGCTAATGAAATAAACTAATATTAATGGTAATGTATAGTAAAAAAGGTGTGGTCAAATTGGAATTTAACGGTAGTACAGGAAAAATACTTGAAATTGATTTAAGTACAGAAAAAATAATCATTAAAAAGCCAAACTACGAAACATATAAACAATTTTTAGGAGGAAGTGGTTTAGCAGCAGCATTATTATATCCTTATCTATCCAAAGCATTGGATCCTTTTGATGGAAAAAATCCATTAGGATTTTTCAATGGACCATTAACCGGGACAAGAACACCCAATTGTGGAAGACATGTTGTGTGTGCAAAATCTCCATTGACAAATATTTGGGGTGAAGCAAATTCAGGCGGTAAATTTGGGGCGTATCTAAAATTTTGTGGCTATGATGGATTAATCATTAAAGGTAAAGCGAAAGAACCGCTATTACTACATATTACTAATGATGATGAAAAACTAATATCAGGTTCAAATTTATGGGGGAAAAATGTCTTTGAAGTAGATGATACTCTTTTACAAAAATATGGGAAGAAAATAAGTTATGCTACAATTGGTCGTGGTGGTGAAAATAAGGTACTTTTTTCCTCTGTCATGAATGAAGGAGATCGAGCAGCTGGACGGACAGGACTTGGTGCTGTCATGGGAAGTAAGAAACTTAAGGCTATCATTCTCCAACCAACAGATAGATCTGTTTCAGTAGCAAAAAAAGAGGAATTATCTAATCTTGCAAGTAAAATGAGACAGGATCTTAGAGAAAAATCCAAAACGAGAAACAAATATGGTACAGCGATCTATACTTCGGGAGGGATGAAATATGGTGATGTCCCAGTAAAATATTGGCAGAAAGGAAAAATGGAAAATGTTGAAGCAATCGATGGAAAAACGATGGAAGAAACCATACTTCTAAAACGGTATCATTGTTATGGTTGTGTAATAGGCTGTGGAAGAATAGTAAAAATAGATGAAGGAAAATATGAAATTCCCACAACAGGAGGACCAGAATATGAAACACTTGCTGGCTTTGGAACAAATTTACTTGTTGATAATTTAGAAGGTATTGCCTATGCAAACTATATGTGTAATGATTATGGTCTTGATACTATCTCAACAAGTCAGGTCATTGCATTAGTTTTCCAATTATATGATACTGGCATTATTTCTCAAGAGGAATTGGATGGTATTGAGCCGATTTGGGGAAATATTGATGCTGCCATTGAATTAGTAAAAAAAATTGGTGAAAGAGAAGGATTAGGTAATTTATTAGCGAAAGGTTCAGATGAAATCACAAAAGAATACGATATATCTGAAGAAGCTTTAACAATTAATGGTTTAGAATTACCTTATCATGATCCAAGAGCCTTTTTCTCTATGGCAACTGTGTATGCTACCTCTTCTCGAGGGGCTTGCCACAATAATGGTGATGGTTATAAAATTGCTCTCGGAACGACCATACCTGAAATTGATCTGAAAAGAAAGGATAGATTTGATAACTCAAATGCTGGTATAGTTGCTGCGAAAGTCCAAGATTTCCGATCCGTATATAATGGATTAATTATGTGCCATTTCGCGATACCTCCTTTTAAATGGACAGTTAAAGCACTTGAATATGCGACAGGTGAACAGAGAACGATCGATGATGTTATCTTAATTGGAGAACGAATAACTAATCTCAAAAGAATTATCAATAAAAATATGGGATTAACTCGAGAAGATTATAAATTACCAAAAAGAATTACTGAGCCCTTAACAGAGGGAAATGCCAAAGGGAAAACCCCTGATTTAGAAGAACAACTCAAAGGCTATTTTGACTATAGAAAATGGGATCCGACAACAGCTGAACCCTTATCCGGAACAATAAAAAAATTAGGATTAGAAGAATATTCTTAGAAAAATAATAAAAAAAGAATAAGAAGAATGGAATCTATGTTCTTTCTTCAATTGTACTTACTTTGGCTAGACCAATTGATCGAACCTTATACTTTATTTCAAGCTGTTCATCAGCAGGTATTTCCTCAATTATCCAGCGAAGTTCAGTTGCATCTTCAGTTGTGAAGACTTTTGGGTCACCAGTAACATCGAAGTATTCTAAATCATTGGGCACTTTATCTGTGACTTCATAATTCTCAAGTGAATATTCACCTAAATTACGGACAAATAAGGTCACTTCATAAACACCTTCTTCGTCTAATGCACGGATATCTTTTCCTTTGGCTAATTTTCGTCGGACATGGATAACTTCAATATCAACGGGTTCAGCTTCAACAACGAGAGGTTTACCAGGAGGATATGTGTTAGCAGTTAATTTTGCTTCACCGTGATAAGTAGTGTCTTGAGAAGGTTTTTGAGCAGTTATCTTGTAGTGAATTTCCATTTCTTCTTCTGGATCTAATGCACCAAAAGCAGATTCTCGTAAATTCTCCAATTTGATAGTTATATCATGTGCTTGTTCAGGGTCCATGTTATCAGGATCAATAATAATAGCGTCACGTGGTACAGACATTGGTTCACCATTGAAGAGTATTTGTACACTGTCAGGTTCTGGTGGGAGAAAGTTCTCTTGAATATTTTCTACTAGGGTAACTTCGTTTAGTGGTGCACCGCCTGTATTTTTGATTTTGCCAATAAGCTCAAATGGTGTTATTCGATAAGAAGGAATCTGTTCAATATCGTAAGTTATGGAACCCTCTAATGCAGCAACAGCTAATTGAATATCTTCATATTTCAAAGAATAGGTTGTTGAAAGTTTATGATCCGGTATAATGAAGAAATCTACTTTAATTTGGAACTCTGGATGTTCATTTTCCTCAGACTCATATTGCCATACTTTTGATTCCCAACGAGATGATGCAGGAATTTCGGGTATTTCTTCAGGGTCAATATCAAGATATTTTACTGACATATCATCTTTTTTATACACATCAGCATTTACTAAGCGAACCATGAAGTCACTTTTGTTTTGGAAAATGAATTGACAATTAAAGGTATTGGGTTTTTCCTCTAATTCCGAGATAATGACAAAAAATGAGTTGTTAGAATACGCATCAAATTTGTCTATTGCAATGTTACTCGCAAGTAGTGGTGATTGGTATTCTGCCTTGATTGGTCCTGAGCGAATTATGGTATTTTTATCACTAATATTTACAGTAATGCTTATTTCAAGTTCTGCAGTTTCATCCTCTGGGAATTTTTCTATTTTCCAGAGAAGAACATTTTCATAGTCCTCTTCAGTAATTTCTGCGTCTCCGTGGGTTTGATTATCGATATTTATATCACTAAACTCAGCTGGGAGTTCTTTTTTAACGACAACATTTGAAAGTTCATTATTAGAAATATTTGATACTGAGATTTTAATATAAACTTCATTATCAGCATTCAATGTTAATGCATAAGATTCTGTCTCAGGATCATTAACTGTTGAAATGAATTCCGATATTTGAATTTCAGGCTCAACATCTGCATAAACTGTATATTCTTCTTCAAAAGATTTACCAGCAAATAATTCTTGGACTTCCATTGAATCTTCCGTAAAGCTCGTTTCATCAATATTTTCAAGCTTTAAGTCAATATCCCACAATCGATCAGAAGCTGAGGGGTTTTCAATTTTCAGTAAACCCTTCTTGTTAACGTCTCCAATGATTTCAGAA
Organism: Promethearchaeati archaeon; assembly: GCA_034660795.1. Taxonomy (GTDB): domain Archaea; phylum Asgardarchaeota; class Heimdallarchaeia; order JABLTI01; family JABLTI01; genus JAYEJY01. The sequence continues at coordinate 4,574 of JAYEJY010000014.1, forward strand.
CCATCATGGTTATAATCAATAGAGATTTCTTCTGAAAGATGTATTGGCACTAGATTTGTTTCTTTACTTTCATCATCTACCACAATTTTTCCTTCCTTAGCTCCGGTAGTTTCATCATAAGTATCTTCACTAATTGGGGATGTAAGATCTTCTTGATCCATTTGTTCATCCTTCATTTCCTCGGCCTCTTCACGCTCAGCCATTTCTTCTTCCCCAAAACCCATTTCACCAACTTGAGATTCTACAGTCTCAAAGAAGGTTTCGAGTTCATCGCGCTGGCCACGTGTTCGAGGTTCATTATCATTGTCAACAGCACTGCGTATTAATTCAACAGCATCGCCTGATAAAATTTTTGCAGCATCGGAAAATCTTGAAAAGAGTTCGTCAGCACTGATTGTTAGTTCAGATTTGAGTTTTCTACCAACATCAATTTTTCCGAGCATCTTTAGGTCATAAGTTGGCATTTAAAATTTTCTCCTAATTTTTTTGATATAATATGTATACGTCATTCTCATTAATAAATATTCAGAACTTATTCTATTGAAAATAAGCTTTTATAATATAAAAATGAAAAGAAGAACGAAAAATAATATTTTGATAATCTTTTTATGTAACAGAATTATTTTTTCGAAAAACCATAGGTTCCAATAACTTTTTTGAGTTGGTAGTATTTGCTTGTTCCATAAGCAGCTAAATCACCAAGTAGAATATCTGGCTTGCCCTCATCATCTAACATCGATTTGTCATAATGTATAGTAAGAATCTCACCAAAAATAGCATGATGAGTACCAATTTTAACCTTTTTCAATAATTTGCATTCAACATTAATTGGACATTCAACTATAAGAGGGACTTTTACTTTTGATCCCATAAAAAGTTCTAATCCAGTATCGTCAAATTTGTTTGTGTCACGACCAGATACCATACCAAAATAGTCTACCTCTTTAATTAGATCTGCTGATGGTAGATTAACACCAAAAACTTTTGCTTGTTCTATAAGTTCAAAAGTATATCGCGTTTTTCGTATTCCCACGACAAGAGCCGGAGGTTGTAAACTTATATTTGTAATCCAAGCAGCCGCCATCGCATTTGGATTGCCTGAAGAATCATAAGCAGAAACAAGAGCTGGTGGTGCTGGATATATAACTGGATTTGCTTTTTTCTCAATTTTTGTCATTAAAATCACTATCCATTTTTTCAATGAAATGTTTTAGTTTTGTACATTTAGTATAAATTCTCTTAAAAAATTGTCATTAATAAACTAAAGGAAATAAGCTTTTTTTATGTTCGACATTCTTTAACCTTAAAACAAATTAGTAAATAAACAGTCGTAAGTTTTTATAACATACGGTAAGGCTCATATATCGTATTAGCTATATATGGATAATCATTCGAATATTTAAATAAAATATATTAATCATCGCTGGTAAAGATTTGAGAAAAATGGGAAGCTGAACATTTTTTTTAATTTCCTCTTATTTTAAAA
>JAYEJY010000015.1:0-6014 GCA_034660795.1 Promethearchaeati archaeon
TCTATAATCGATTCAGATGCAATATCCAATGCACTTGTTGGTTCATCTAATAATAATACACAAGGATTATTTGCAAGTGTTCTTGCTAGATTAACCCTTTGTTTTTCCCCCTCAGAAAGTTTTTCTACATTCCTCTCTAAAAACTCCTTAGATAATGCAACTTTTTCTAATAAATTAATATAATCTTCTTCTGTATAGTGAATATTCCAAATATTAGGACCATAGCTGATATTTTCTTTAACTGTACCTGGAAAAAGATGAGGTCTCTGCTGAAGCATACCAATTTCTTTCCGCAATTTTCGGGTTTCAAATTCAGTATAATCTTTTCCTTGAAAGAATATTGTGCCCTTAGATGGGGTATGTAATCTATTTAAGAGAAATAATAAGCTACTTTTTCCTGAACCTGACGGTCCAATTATCCCTGTGATACCATCTTTTTCAAAATTAATAGTGATATTTTTTAGAATTGTTTTAGAATTTACTGTGTAGCATACATTTTTCATTTCCAAAATACAAACTTCATTATTTGCTGATGAGTTTTTTTGGTTTTGCAAATTTCATTCCACGTTATTATTGGTATTGTGTTAATTCTTTTCATAATTATTAATAATTCTCCTATAATAAATGAAATAACATTTGGGATTGTTATAACAATTTACAGTTGGTTTTTTAGAAAAAAAATTACATTTTAATTAATCAGTATATCTAATGTGTATATGCTTTAAAAAAAATTAAGCGCAGATATCCTATCTACGCTTGAGGTAATTTATTAGTTAAAAAGAAATACAAACCAAGAATAGGCAATTGTAATAAGAGAATAACACAAATAAATGAAGTTACAAAATCTTTTGTAATAAAATCTTGGAGACCAGGTATCGTAACTAAAACAATACCTGCAACAATTAATGCCATTGAAGCTATTTTTACTATTGTTGAAAGAATTTGTCTTTGTGATGAGGTTAAACCAGCAGCTAACTGTTCACGGGCTTTATAGGAAAACTCATTGATAACTATAGGATCAGCAGCTGCACCAGGTATTAGATTACCTTCAGCGTCATATAATGGTGCGAATTCTACCATACATTCACGATTGCCTTTACCTAATGGAACAATATTTATTGAAACAAGTTTTTCTTTTCCAGGTGGGATATCAATATCAATTGAAGAAGGATTTAAGTAATCTTCTGCTCGAAATCGCACCCGAAGACCCGGTGTGGGGGAGATATTTCGTAGAGTTAAATGTACTTTTGTCGAAGAATTCATAACAAATGGTTCCATTGGAACAGCATTAACAATGCCTGTGTATTTCTCGGATTTTTTATTGTCTTTTCTATTTTCAATGGTTGGTAAGTGACTATTATTCAGTGGTTCTTCTTCATTATTCATGATAATTTTTCCTCACTTGTTATTTTGAATTCTTTTCTTTCTTCCTCCTCTTTAAGGGAATGCTCTCGAAAATCAATTATCCCAATAATTAGTGCGGATAATAGAGCTATACTAAAAAGAGGGATACCGATTATTCCAAGGGTTTTTCCAGCAAAATTATCATTTGATGTGGCATCAAATCCATACAATCCCCAAATGACTGAAAATAGCACAATAGATCCACATCCAACTATATATGCTAGTATTTGAAAGATTTTTTTTGTGGTTTGTAGTATTTTTTCAAATTTTATTTCTCGGAGGACCTTTTTTTCTGTTTTTTCATTATTCACTTAATATTCCTCCTCTATCTCTTCTTGTGTTTCATTGTCTTTTTCTTCATCATTTTCTATTTTTCTAAGAAGATTTGCAAAAATTTCTTCTCTGTTATTCATTGCATGTTCCATTTCTTCTTTGGTTTGTCTATTAGATTCATTATCTTCTTCTTGATTAACAATTGTTTCGTGTTCGCTAATTGTTTTATCAAATGATTGTTCTTGTTCTTCAGTTAACACTTCATTTGAAGATGAAAGAGAATCAAGCATTAAATTCTCAAATTCTGGTTGTTCTTGATCTAGCGAGTCTATCTCAGATGGTTCTTCTTCCGTTTCAGCTATTTCCAGATCATATTGCTCACTTATTTCCTTTAATCCCTCTTCGTAAGAACGTTGTTGTTTTTCTTCCCTTTCTTTAGCACTAAGTTGTTTTTCTAAAAGTTTTTCTTCAGTTTTAGCAATTTTCCTTCTAACTTGAACTAATTTGTAGATATAAAAGCCAATTACAAGTATTAATTCAACTCCACACACAACAAGTGCCCAAATAAAATGAGACTCTTGCCAAATATCGATTCCAGATGTACTGAAGACTGTTCTAAAACCATTGAAAATGATTACAGCAAATGTACAAATAGAGAGAAATTTCATAATTGTATTAAAGCGGTGTTCAAATGGGGTTAAAGTATTATAGGTAAAACGATAACGAATAGAAGTACCGATTTTTTTGGTCTTAGTTAATTCTTTGAAAGTAGAAGACCAGTTTTTAATATAAATAGTAAAAACTCTTTCTGAATCATTAAAGGGGTTGATTTGGAAGAATTTTTCATCTGTTTCATTAGGTTCCAATTTGTATGTATAATCTACAGAAGGAGCAACCCGGTCTTCACAATTAATTTCAATTCGAAAAGCTGTTGGAATAGTTAATTGATTTCGAATTACCAGCTTGATTTGTGACCATTCATCCTTTATTAAGCCTTCTTGTCCTTCACCAGGTATAATTTCTATTTCTTCAATTTTAGCAGGAGGATTTTCTGGTTCCTCAATTACGGTAACTTTTTTTGATTCTAATAATGATTTATGGTACCTTTTAGCTCGTATTTTTTCATATGTTGCGATAATTAATTGTAAAGGTATAAAGCTAATCAATAAAAAGAAGGTATTACTGTAAAAAATCATTGCAGATAAACTATTACCAAATGACCATGTTGCCTTATTAAAGGCTACACTTAGTAAGCCTATTGTTTCACCAGTAACTAATCCCATGCCTATTATTGCTGCTAGGGTATTTTGTAAATAGTGCAACCAATTTTTTCCGGAAAAGAATATTGCATCATCTTTATCAAACTTTAATTGCCAACCTAATATTCCCACTACTAATGCTCCTACAAAATTGCCTAATAAACCTGCTAGATTACTTAAATCTAAAATGGATGGCTCCAAGATTGTATCATTTATAATATCCATTAATAGATTGCCAATTCCAGCAGAGAATGCCCCAACCATAGGGCCAAATAAAATTGCAGCGAGTGCGGGTATAAAAATTAGAGGGCGTAATTCCCCTCCACCTTCTATTCCAGGTTGAAGTTTTATTTCTCCAATTGCAAAACTGTTAAGAGCATATAGAATTGACATTACAAAAATAATTACGAGATTTTTCTTTAATTTAATTGCTAAATTTTTGGAACTTGAAGCTACACCGACTCTCATTATTTGTAAACGTCCATAGTAAAATCTTTTATAAAAAAGTAAGAAATGGAGATAATAAATTTAGTGTTTTAACTATAGCGAGAGATATTTAGGATAAATAACTTACCACCAAACATCCTTCAAACCTAATAAATATCCCACAGCGTTTGCAGCAAAATGAACAATAAAGGCAATTGGTATTAATATGAGCCAATAAATCCAAGGATATGGTGTGCCAATCCTACCAAATAAGAGCCCAAAAAACATGAAACCTATTTGATCCATCACTATTAATGAACCTCCAGGCTGAATGTTTAAGCGTCGTTTGATAAAAGAACCCACACAATCTCCCACACCAGTTCCTATTCCTTGAAAAAATCCATTGACGAGAGGAATTGGATAAGCAACTTCGATAATGTTTGTTAACCACCACCAAGAAAAAATCCCTATAAGAAATCCTCCCATAAATCCTGCAATGAATCCCCGGATGGTTTTATGATCACCTAATATACGTTTATCATCGAACCAATATCCTCTAAAATCCATTGGCACACCCCCTCCAAAAAGTAAAGGTGTCATATTCGATAATAAAGTAGGCAGAATAAAGAATATAGCATTAAAAATTTCTGATCCTGGGAAGATTTCAAACCATGTTGGCAGCACAATATCACTTCACGAATAATCATTATCTTACAATTTTTTATAAAGAATTTGCTTTTTCATGACATATTAAAGTATTTGCTGAGCTGAAGAAAAGACCTTTTAGGCGAGGGCTAAGTATTGTATTTTATATTATTATGTTACATATATCTATAAAATTAAGTGGTTTGGATTTTCTTTGAGAATAATGTGTGGTAACCGAGTGAACCTATTTAGTGGAAAATCATCCCTAAATCTTGATCCTAAACACATTAAACCAAAAACATCTTGTATTTTTATTTCACATGCCCATAGTGATCATTTACCTTCCAGACGTAAAAAACCCGAATCTCTACCACCAATTGTTTGCTCCAATGCGACTGCAAAACTTTTCCAAAAACGCATTGGTTATAAAATTGACCCAAAAAATTCTTGGGAAAATGATGATTTCGCTATTACAACCTTACCCAATGGTCACACATTTGATTCTACCATTGCAAAAATAATTGAGAAAAAAAATGATAGAAAAATAATATATACAGGAGATGTTAATCTCGAGGATAGAGGCTATTTAAAAGGATATAAACCAGAAAAATGTGATGTTCTTATTCTAGAGGCCACATGGGGTGATAAAAATAGAATCTTTCCTTCTTTTCAAAATCAAATGAAAAAAGCTAGGGAATATATTACTCGACAACTCAATCATGGGTATCCTGTTGCTCTTTTAGGATATTCATTAGGAAAAGCACAATTATTGAATTATCTATTTGGAAATTTATGTGAGAATCTATTTTCTTGTACTTCAATTTGGGAAATGGAACAAATACATCGGGAATTAGGGCTACCTTTATATCAATCCCAACGATTATCTGAAAAAAACATCGAATCATTAAAAAATGAACCTTGGTTGCTATTTTTTACTCATGGTCGAAATCGTCACCCACTTCTTATGAAATATAGAAAAAAATATAATCTGAAAATTGTTGGATTTTCAGGTTGGGCATTTAATCAAAAACAGTATAAATATCAAACTGGTGCTGATGCTGGTTTTGTGATATCTGATCATTCTGATTACTCTAAATTAATTACAATTGTTAAGCAAAGTGAACCTTCAATTGTATATACTGTTTTTGGGGATGCTATTGCCTTAGCGAAACAATTGCAAAAAGATGGATTTAATGCCATCCCATTACAAGATAAGCAAGTTAGCCTATCTAATTTTTGTTAAAGAACATTGAAAATTATTTTTCTGCTAAATAGAGGTGTTCTCTAGAATATAAAATTATACCCCTTCTTTTAGCAAACTTTACTGATGCTTCACTAAAAGTATTAGCTATAATCATCCCTTTTGCAGATTGTAAATCATTTAATATATGCTCTAATTTAATTAAACGATCAACTCCTACTGGCCTTTTCCAGTCAACTATTTTTACTAAAATTTTTTTAACCTCAACATCATCAGTTGTTTCCACCAATAAATCAAATTTATATTCTTTCCCACTTTTTCCTTTACGTAAAATATGTTTATGAATTTTAAAATTCATATTAATAAAAAATCTAAGTGCTTCATCAAATAAATCAGGTAAGCTCTCATCACCGTTATCTGTATTTACCAAAAATATAATTGCCTCCACATTATAGAATATAATAAATAATTTTTCATATTTTAATCTTGATTATGAAGTTGTTAATCTAAATGTTAATATAAGATTAAAAAATTTACAATATAAAAATATTCGATCAAGTTATAGTTTCAAATAGAATTCCCATATTACTTTTTACGGTTTATTTCTCAAAAAAAAACTTGTTTAAAAAACAATAAATTTAATTCATTCAAAAATTACTTAATGCATTATAATATAGTTAAAATAGTTAAAAAAAGTAAAAGTATTACCAGATGATACAAAAAAGCTACAATAAATAGATACAATATTGGTCAATTTATTATAATCTATTTATTATGAGTTGAATAATATGAGTACGCTAGAACTG
>JAYEJY010000016.1:0-6000 GCA_034660795.1 Promethearchaeati archaeon
TTGCGAGAAAACCATGGAATATAACATTAAGAACAGCCGAGTATCTTATGGACTTTTCTTGGGGAACCTACTATTCAAGAAAAGTTGACATCTTATTTAGTGCCATTGTTTTCAATGTTACAATTGAAAAAAACCAAAGAAAGGATATCTATATTGATTATCAAAGAAATTACTCAATTGTTGGGGTTAATAAATCAATAACAACTGGAAAATTTAGGTATATTGTGGGATCAACAGAAAGTTGGGGAAAGGCGTTAAAATTCTCTCACTTTGAAATTTGGATAAATGAACCAATAGGGAAAAAAATGGCAGAAGTAAGACATTATCGAAATTGGATGCCTCAAGATTTTTATGAACAATTCACCTTTACGCTAAAAAAATAGCATAAAGAAACTACAATACAAAAAAATTATTATAATTCATTGAGAACAATCAAGGGTTCTTAGAGATAACAGGTGATAAACCAAATTCTCTAAGCTTCGCCACAAAAGTGTCTTCAATTATTGATTCTTTAATGCATTGTCCAAAATTTAGATTAAGTGTGTTTCCGTAAATTAGAATTCCACAACCTGTTTTAAAAAATGGATGTTGCATAGATAACAACTGAATATTCTCCACAAAATCAGAAAGAGGTGGTGGAAGGGAAACGATGCCAAGATTCGTTAAAATCCCTGAAAATAGATTTTCAGCTACCGTTCGATAAGCTATTTTTGCAATAAGCTGCTTGACGAAATAAGGAATTAATTTTATGAAAAAATTCTGCTCAAGCATGACATCACTTGATATCTGCTGTAAGAGAATTTTCCTATTAACTCGTAATTTTTTAAAATGGTGTACGCGAGAAATTATCTCAGGAAAATTATAGAGTCCAAGTCGCGGATCAATTCCAGGGGCAACATAGGCAGTGAAATTTCTCATTGTCTCAGAAGGGAAATGATTTCGAAGATTTATAGGCACCATGATCCGAATAGGCTTCTGCTTCCGTCGGCGTTGCTTTTCCGGCAAATCTTGTTGGGTGTCTTGTAGAACACTCAAGTAAATTGCAACAAGAAATTCTGTTAAAGTAATATCATGTTCCCGAGAGACAGTCAAGATATCATTAACATTAATTGCCAATGAAGTGGTATTAAATTCCCCTACAGGTAATTTCTCATTTGATAAATGATAAGCACGAACAATCTTTGGCGGTTTTGGAATTTCTCGTTTAAAAACCTTTTTTCGTGAATATTCGAATTCTTTTTCTTTGGGCTTATAGCCAGGATGTAAAATGTCGCTCCAATTAGGGAATTTTTCATATTTTAAAGAATAATATTGCGCAATTAATGTTCGTAGAAAATTTAAGCCGCCATACCCATCTGTTACAGAATGATGAAATTCAACAATGATATCTTTTTTCGAAGCGATAATCCTAAATGGTAATCTTTTTTCTTCTTTTATTGGAATATATTGACAAGGATAGGGGCGTTCATTTTCAATAAAAATATGTTTCTTTGTTTCTTGCCAATAATACCAGCCATACTTCCTTTTCAAAATAACGCTATAGTATGGAAAACGAGGGAGAACAGTATTAGCTGCTTTGGTCAAAATTTTTTCATCGACGGGTTTGGAAAGTGTTCCGCAGATACGAAAGACACAAGGTATACGAGGAGAAGAAACAAAGCTAAAAAACTTTCCAGCGTTATCCAAGGGGTATTTTTGATTAGTTTCTATTGTATTAGTAACTGTATTATTTTGTTTCCCCATTGTCAATTGCAATTTCACCCATTATTTTGCCCATAGGCTGTTTTCTTTGCTTGTAGTTCAGTGATAATTAAGTTTATGAGAGTTAACTAATATGAACCAAATATAAAACGATTTAATAAGATTATTGTTGTGCTTTTTCTAACAAATTCGTAACCCATTTTTTTGCGTCTTCTATTTTTTCCTCGGTATTATTTTTCTTGGGATCTACAAAGCCAATATGGTCAAGAATATCATTTCCTTTTAGAGCTTCAGATAATCTCTTAACGATTAATCCAGGTTTTACAGTAAAACAATAAAATAAGCCTATTTTTTTATCTGTGATGACCTCTTGACTAAAAAATGTCCGCAAAGCAGGAGCAAATGTACTAGACCAAATAGGTGTGCCAAAAATAAGTAAATCGTAATCATTAGCATCAAATTCATATTCTTTTAAAAGGGGTTTAGTTTTCAACCTTACTTGTTTATCAGCAATTACATTTTTCATATATTCTTTTGATTCTATTACATTTACTGGTTCAAGGGGGATAAGATCTGCCCCTATTTCTTCTGCAATTACTTTAGCGATGAGTTCAGTATCACCTTCAAAAGAATAATATATTACAGCTGTTTTCAAGATAATCTCCTCTAATGGATAATAGGAAAGGTACTTATTATATATGCTGATTTACAAAACATATTGCCAAGTTGCAAGAACTTCAAAAATTAAAAAAGAGAATTTTCAAAAAAAATTTCTTAGAAAAAACATCAGCAAGCTTAATAGTAATTAATTAATTTGAATTGTTGTAATGGTTTGTGGGTATTTAATGAAGAAAAAATATAATCTAGTAATAATTGGTGCTGGGACAGCTGGATGCTTAGCTGCCTATTCTGCTATAAGAGCAGGTCTAGAAAATGTGCTACTTATTGATCGTAAAAAGCAAGAAAATATTGGACAAAAAGTATGTGGAGACGGTATTGGAACTAAGCATATCAAGTTTTTGAATGACATAGCTATTAAAATACCAGATAATGCAATAGCTGAGTATCCAACAAAAGCACGATTTGTTGCACCAGATGAAAAAAAAGAATTTCTTGTAGATATTGAAGGAGAATTAGCTATAATAAATAGAAAAGTGTTCGGGCAAGCATTATTGAAAGCAGCTTTAAGAGAAGGAGTAATTTTTTCAGAAAAAACAACATTCAAAGATTTAACAAGGAAAAACAACCAGGTTTTACTAAATTGTCAAACATCAAGAAAAAAACAACAAAAAATAACAGCTAAGATAGTAATCGATGCCTCTGGTTTTCATTCAAAAATCAGAGAAAAACGAAATTTATTTGGTCCATGGGCTCATATCAAAGATTCAGAACAATACTATTGCTATCGAGAGATAGGTTCAATTAAAAATTCAATGGAGAGATATAAAAAAACAGTAATTTTCCACTTTAAAAATGCTGTAACAAAAGGGGGATATATGTGGTATTTCCATAAAGGAAAAAATAAGTATAATCTTGGAACTGGGGTTCCAAATAATATTGCTGGAAAACATAATCCCAGAGAAATTTTCAAACAATATATGAAACCGAGGTTTGAGAATTATGAAGCAATTCATCAAGGAGGAGGATTTGTTCCTACAAGACATCCCTTACCATCAGTTGTCACTGATAATATCATGCTAGTTGGTGATGCTGGGGCAATTGTCAATCCATTACATGGGGGTGGATTAGGAGCATCCCTCTTTTCAGGATATAAAGCAGGGTTACTTGCAGCTGAATTAATTCCCACAGAAGAGTTTGGAGAAGGGTCGCTTTGGAAATACAATCTTCAACTATGGAAAAGATATGGCGGAAGATATGCTATTTTAGACTTGTTGCGTATTCTTTTACAAGCAATAACCGATCAAGAGCTGAATAATGTCTTAGATAAGGAGCTTTTACCACTAAATCAAATCTTTTATGCCCGAGACTATTCAAAAATAAAATCATTAGGCAAAAAGCTAGCCCAGAAATGGATGACCTTAGAAAAAAATAGATTACAAATTCTACCAAAATATCTGATGAAAATACAAGAGGCAATTAAAACATATCCTAAATCCCCAGATACAATGAATGAATGGCTAAGAAATTATGAAACAATCTATGAGAAATGCATACAAGAAATGGCTAGCTTTGAAAAGCAAGAATGAGGAGTTTACACAGCTACCCAAATCTTTTTTTTGTCATAAAAGAAAAGTCCCAAAATTAAGGAGCAGCTCTCAGTGGTAGAAGTAAGTCTTGAAAAAGAGTCAATACAACAAAAATCAGCTACAGAAAAAGAACCAAGTGTTAGAGAGGTATTGAAAAACGCTCCATTTATGGTTTTATTCGGGGCACAATTTACACAAAATGTAGCTGCTGCTGTTTCCTGGCTTGCATTAACATATTTCATTTATACATTAACAGATAGTCCTGGATTGATGGGGTTACTCTCTGTCGTATATTGGTTACCCTATGTCCTAATTACTCCTTTTGCTGGGGTATATGTTGATCGGCTAGACCAACGAAAAATAATGTTAACTGCAAATATCATAAGTTTAATTGCTTCAATCGGATATGTTTTAATTTATATCTTTCGGGAAAGTCTTATCATCCATACACTCATAATAACCGAATTAAGTAGTGGAGCAGTTTATATTCTCGATATTGTTAATTATGCGCATGTTTTATGGCCATTATATCTCTTTACTTTTTTAAATTCAACTGCAGGAGCCTTTTTCTTTCCCTCAAGAAACGCTTACACTCGATTAATTGTTACTAAAAAAAACCTGCTTATTGCTAATTCAATAGGATCAACAATATATCAAATTGCTACAATCATTGGATATAGCCTTGCTGGCTTCATTGCATCTATTAGTTACCTTGCAAGTTTCATATTTGATGCCTCAACGTTTGTTCTATCTCTCTCTCTGATTATCTTATTATTAGGAATAGGACAAAAACCACCGGAGAGAATGTTGAAAAAAGAAGAAACTGCTCAAGAGAAAATAAAGAGCGTTTTCGATGATCTAAAAATAGGATTTAAAACCATCCAAGAGACCCCAAAAGTAGCCTACATGTTATTTCTCTTTGCATTCGCCATTTTTTCCTTCGCAGCGTTTAATGTATTATTTATCGTTATCCTAGAAGGTGAAATGGGATTAGGTACAACAATGTATGGCTTTATGCAATCTATTATGGGGATATCTGGTATTATTACATCATTAATTATTATGCGTATTGGTAGGATAGATAAGAAAATCCTCATGCTGAATATTGTTATTGCTGGTTTAAGTGTGATTATCTTTTTCTTTGCAATAGTGAGAAATATTTGGGGAATAGGAGTTATCCTCTTTCTGCTGGGAATTGGCTTAGTCCTTGTCAATATACCTGCTACAACCCTTATACAAGAATCAATTCCCTATGAAAAACAAGGAAGAGTCTTCGGTACGCAGCAATTAATTCAAGGAGGTTCAAGATTGCTGGGAATGGGTATTGTCTCATTAATTGCTGAAGCTATCTTACCAAAGTATATTCTTATCGGAAGTACTGGAATTTTAACTATTGCGTTAATTGGAGGATTCATATTCTGCATCAGAAATAATTTACTTGGATCAGATTATGCGGAAAAAACATCACAACAAATAGCTACTACAATTGATACATGATTCCATTTAATCGATCCTCAACTTCCCATAAACGACCTTTAATCCATCTACATTTCTCAAGCATTGAATGATAAGTTTTCTCATTTGAAAAGTCTTCGTGATACAATGCAGCATCAGTTAATTGACGGTATATCGCCCAACGAATATCATCTATTTCATTGAGTTTTATTGCTAATAATTGATCATAGATTTTTTGTAGTTTTTTTGATTCTTCGTTTTCCATCATTTTTTGAATAGCATTTTCCAGTTTAAAATAGAAATATTCTACCCGATGATACATGGATACAGCATCATTACGAGCAAACCACATCTCAATAATTTTCGAATGTGGGAAGAAAACATTAATGCTCCGAGCCCAAGTAGTAACTGTTTCCGTACTATACGTTTTAGCAAGACCTTTATATTTTTTAATTGCCTCACTACCTTTTACTAATTTAACGTCATTATCTTGAGCATTTTCAATGAAATATTTTAAGAATTTGAAAGAATCTTGACCACGATGATGTCCAAAACACTCAATATCGCTACCAATCGTAACAAGTGTTTTTTTCTTAGACAAGGTCTCAAGTAACCATTGAGCATTTGGGTATTTACT
>JAYEJY010000017.1:0-5997 GCA_034660795.1 Promethearchaeati archaeon
AAGACAAAATAAATTACAAAAAATTTTCAATCTCTTACAAGAGATATCAGATCATCGTAAAATTAATGTTAAAATACTTGCTCAACAAGTCAATTGCACAGAAGAAGAAATTTTACAAGCATTGAACTATTTTATACCAGAGTTAGATTTAGACCCCACTGAAAACATAAATAATGATATTATTTTTGAAACTAATACTTTGGGAGAAAAACAAGATTGTTGTCCATATTGTTTAAATTCTGTCCCTAAAAATGACAAACAATGCTTATCATGTGGAAAAAGAATTATTAGATGTGAACTTTGTGGGAAAATTATCGATCCACAAAAAAACAAGCATGCTATTACTTCAGAAACAATAACTATAAGAAATGCCCAATCAATAACTCAAAAAGTCATTAAGAATTATCTCTGTGAAAAATGCATGCTCCGGACAAGATATAATTTAGTCTAAATATCAATCGTTATTTTAAGTAGATAACATTTTTATTCATTAGTGTAAAAGCTTAGTAAATAGTAGTCACTAAGGTGATTTTTTGATAAAACTTGTGATGCTTGCTCGAGAAATAACTAAGAAAGAGATTGAAGTAGGAATTGGGACTGAAAGAAGCAGTACCAGACTTGCACCAATTTTTAAGACATTACATTTAAACATTCCTTTAAAAAATGGAGAACTATACACACCATCTTTTCCAATAGATGTAACAGAAGGTGTGCCTATATTACAACTTCCTTTAGATTTCATTCCTCATGATACATCTATTCTCTTTGGTACCCCGTCAATAAATGAAAAAGCTCAAGCAATGTCAAAAACTCCTTCAAAAATGATTATTGATCCTGGAAAGGGAACAGGTTCTCCATTTATTGCAGCATCTATACAAGCTGATAAAGATGATATCTTGATATCAGCACCTTGTGATCAATATCTAAGTAAAGCTGTTTCAAAAGGGATAAAAACTATTCTTTCAAAAATGGACTCGAAAGATTTTGAATCAGGGACCATCTTGACAACGGGTACAAAAAATCCTGCTTTCTCTTATATTCGTATCGAAAATGATAAAGCAATTGAATTCATGTTAAAGGGAATTATTCCAAAAGAAGGAATGATAGCAGAAACAATGATTGTCTGTTGTCGAGTAGGCTATTTACATAAACAATTACGAGAAATGAAGGATTGTACAATAAACGATTTGAAAAAGATATATCCCTATCCAGAAAACGAATTAAAGGAAATTCAGAAAACATTACAAGAAATTGTTCAATTATTAGATACTTGCAAAACACCGGTAAAATACATAGAAAAATGTTCATTCTGTGATTTTTCAAAAATTATCCATCGATTGTTAATAACAAGTATGACCTATGCAACGGTAGAATATCAGCAAGAATGGGATGATCTTGGTGATTGGATTAAATTGTATAACTCACCAATATTCCCGCGTGATAAAAATGGTAATAAAGTTTTCGCTAAGAAAGAAAATATTCTTTATACCGATTGTGAAAATTCTATTATTGCTAATTTTACTGATAAAAAAATGATTGTTCATGGCTTAAAAAACCAAATTATAGCTTCTGGTCCACGGGGAGCAATTAATCTATCAATAGAATTACCACCAAATGATTTTAAACAAAAAGTAAAGAAAATACAAATGTAGGAATAATATTTATTGTAAGATTATCACTTTTTCTTGACTTTATACAGAATAATAAGAGTGCCTATGGTAAAACTAGTGATAAATAGACTAAAACCTGGGAATAAACCAGTTAATAGTTCATCTAATCCAACATGTTCTGTTGGCAAAGTGAAGTCATCTAGATTGAAACCAGGTTGTAAAACTTCTGATTGTAGAATTATAATAATATCTTCTCCTTCTCGAATTCCTTCAATATCCATATCTAAACGTAAACCCAATAAGAGCCCAGTAGAATATTGATATGCAATAAGGAATTTATGAACAAAATCAATACTCGTATTTTTTGAGGTATCTGTATAGGTGCCATTAGAGTGCCATTCATAAAAAGCCGTATCTATAGATTCGTTGTTTGAATATTTAGCTTGTAAGAAGACAGTTGCATTTTCGGTGAATAATTTCTCAACTAATCCTAAATAATAGGGATTATCATAATTATCGTAGAATTCCCAAGTAGTATTATCAGTAGAAACAATTGGATAATCTATTCCAGTAAAACCTCTTTTGAGATCATCCAAATCAAAGACTTTTTGACCAAAACGAATTGGTAAAAGCATTAAATCTTTCATTTCTTTTTCAAAATTACTTTGGTTGTATTGATGGTTTTCTATTACAATATCATGAGATAGCTGATAATCAACTGATGAAGCATTAGTATTTACCACAGAAAAATTAACCAAATCACCTTCTGGTACATTACTAGCAACGCCAAAGGTAATATAATTTGCAGAATAATTTTCAATATCCGTTTGATAATCTACATTTATTGAAGTCAGTTCTAATTCTAAAGAATCGGCAGGCTCCACTCCCCATGAAGCAGAACAATAACTTACAGGATTAACTAAAACCAGAATAATCGATAATACAGAAAAAAATACCGATATTTTAGTAATTCTTTGATTCAATTTGTTCACCAGTCATATTAGTTATCTCCTTTTAACTTATTATTTATTATGATATTAACAAATGCCAATTTTTTCCAGTGTATATTTTAAAATTCCTTTGAAAAAGCGATGATGAGACAATTTATCTTTACAAAGCTCAACTAATCGGTTTTCAAAAATAGCTTCTCTTGCTTCTGATAAAATATCCTGATAAACATAAGCATTATGCATAGCTCTATTTTGAAATCCCTCATTACCTCTTTTCTTCATTTTGGCTTCTATCTCTTCACGTGATAATCCCTTACAAATAGGACACTGACAATCATAATTTTCCCATCGAATACTTGTTGTGCACATTGTTGTTTTTTTAGATACTTTACGAGCACCAATTTTATCTTGATATACTAAGAAATACTTTGCATTCATAATCCAGGAAATACTTTCAATACTGTCAGCACCACATAGTAAGAATAAAAGGCCGGCTAATGGGCTTCCTACCCCAAATACATGAAGTAATTTCTCATTTCCCAGTTCATTTATTTTTTTTCGCGCTGCAAAAACTCGATCAATAATATTAAAATAGCGTTTATGAGAAGTTGATTTTTGTTTCATTTGGGGGACTAATCCTCCTATTCCCCAGATCTTAAAATCACTTATTTTCTTAATTTTCTCAGAAAAGGTGAGTACTTCATCAACGGTTGTTCCATGGATTACCGGCATAACTTCAATATTGTTTTTAATTTTCGTTGTTGCTAATTTGATATTGTTAATAGATTTCTTGGTTAAGTTTATTGCTTCTGTTGGCGAATGTTTAGACAATAACGGATAATCTAAACAAACAGCTATATCAGTATTAGACGCATTTTGTAATTTAATGACCTTTTCAGCTGAAATCTTTTCATCTTCACCTCGAGAAATAAATTGAAAACCACCAGAATCCATTGCACATATTTCATCAGTCAATTCTAATTCCTTATGAATACCATTTTTTATAATCCGTTTATATAATGTATTTTGCTTAAAAATATCATAAGCATTAGTCATTACTGATATACCATCAATTTTTTTCCAGGGACGAGGATTATTATCCCTAAAAGAATAAGTTATCATCATGGTAGGTGTTTTGAATTGCTTTCCATGTATTTCAGTTATTTTATCAAGAGCATAGCCGTTGGAATTTAATGACATCTTTCTTTTAACACCTATTTTTCATTGAGCGTTGGTTCTTCTAAATCAATTTTCCTTCGAATAACTTCTCGTACTTTCGGCAGATTATAAATTACAGGCGGGGCATATGATATTTTTTGTTCAAGTTTTTTGAAATCCTTATTTTGTTTCTTGTAAATATTTTCAATTTTATCTAATGTATTTTCAAATATTTTACGATGGTGTTTTGGGAGTACATAAAAACAATACCGGTGGCTTTCTAGAAGTTTCGGAAGAATTTTCGATAACCTATTAACAAAAATTTGTCGCCCTTCCTCACCGAGATTTGACGGAGGAAAATCATAGTGTACAATCGGTGTCCCATCTAATTCTTCAGGAACAACAATAGCTGGTTCTGAAATCGTATAGATTTGAGTGAGAGTTTTTATTGAGAGTTTTTTTTCCAACATAGAATTAAACACTCGTCTATATGGCGAAGTATAGAATGGTTTATGTTTTGAACAGCTCATAAAGAAGGCTATTGGTCGAGAAATACGGGGAATATATTCTTTTTTCATAAATTGATAATGTTCAACAAATCGCTTGTTGTGAAAAAGTTCATCTCCGCCTACTAAAAAATCTGAATCTTGGCTCATAATTCTTACCACAATAATAGGTAAAAAGGATTTCTAATTCAAATTATTAAAGATTAGGGTGATGCGAGTCTACTAAAAAATTATTTAAGAATTAGAAACTATAGTTTTAACGAAATATTACCTAATTTTTTACTAATAAACCCTTATTAAGTAAAATGCTTATTTAACATAATAAGGCTTCAATACAAGAAAATGGAGGCGTTGATAAATGCTTGATGAAGTTTTAGTGATAAGAGAAAGTATTCCATTATTCTATTATAATAGTGATCCAACAGTTGCTCTTTCCGATAATTTCTACGTTTTACAATCAGGATTCTTTGTTGCATTATCACAATTTGCTAATGAAATGAGTCACGATCGATTAAAATATATAATTCTTGAAAACAAACTTTATGCTTTAGATGAAGTTTCAGAAATTATGTTAATTTTTGGTAATAACGAACACATGACAGAAGATATTCTGAAGGAAATGGAAAACCAACTCATAAAAGCTACAAATTATATGAATTATTTACTTGAAAAATATAATTTAGAAAAGTTTCTCCCAACAGCTGAAATGTTAAATGAATTATCAAATGATTTTGGTGAATACTTGAAACAAGAAGAATTAGTAGAAGATGACAAACCATTTGACCCCTATGAGTCACGATCATTGATGCAGAAATTTATTTTTAATGCAATTGGTTACAAACCGGGCCAGTGTAATATTGGTCCTGCAGAACGGTTTAAACGGTTATTAACTGGTTTAATCGGATTTCTCTTTGGAATAGCTGGTGCTCTCGTTATAATTTTACTAGATGTCTCAGCATGGTATACACTGATACTATTAGTGCCAATTTTCATCGGGTTTTATGGTTTGTATCAATACTTTTTCAGATTCTGTGTTGCAAATGGTTTAAGGAAAAAATATGATATGCGATAAAAAGGAGGAAAAAAAAATGGCAAAATCAAAAACATCCAGATTTGACTCTTCAAAAACAAAAATTGACTTACCCAAACCTGAATTTATTGAAGGAGAGATTGACTTTCCTGAGATGATTCGTAAAGATTACCGGAAAGCACTAACAATAATAGCATTAACCCTTATTACAACACTGATTGTTACCGGTGGACTTTGGGCTATCGCATATTTCCTTTAAAATAGAAAGAATAATAGAATTGTCTTGTTCTATTATTTCTTTTTTTCATTCTTCCAATAATGAAATAACATGCTTGATTAGAGTTAAGAAATGATACGCATAACCTGTTTCATTATCATAGAGTCCACGAACAATTGCTCGCTTTTTACCGATAATAGAGATCTTCTCAGGAAGAAGTAAAACCATGTTATGATTTCCTAACACATAGCTTGAAGGTGGATTTGAAACTTTCGGGTAATCTATAGAATCTTTGTATTTTGATTGTTCGAATGCTTTGAGAATGCTTTCTTTTGTGACCTCTTTCCTTACTACAGCATCTATTTGGATAAAACTCCCCGCTTTATCATTTGTTCGATAAGCTATTCCATCCATTGGGACATCTTTTTCTAATACACGATTTGTTGAAATAGTTGCACCTGTCGAACGTAATTGTGTATCAAGTGCACTCCAACCATTAGAGCCATCAAGAAGAGCTTGGGATCGG
>JAYEJY010000018.1:0-5975 GCA_034660795.1 Promethearchaeati archaeon
TTGCACTTATTGGGATTATTACAACTGCAGTGGTTATTGGAAGTGTTAAAGCAAAAAGAAAAGGATTGAATCTACCGGCTTTCATTCTATTTGGAATTGGTGGCATTTGTATAGGTTTAGATATGATCGTGATGAGTTATATAAATTCTAGATTAACAATTGGCTGGTCCTTATTCGTAATCACCCCATGTGTAATAATTGGGGTATTCTTTCTGTATCTTCATTATAGATTAGCCAAAAAAGTAGATATCAAAAGAAAAATTCAGTTGTAGTTAGTTTTTGAAATAGTTATATATTACAAAACTTAATTTAGCAAAGAATAAAAAGGGTAATAAGAAGAAACCTTTGGAATAATCACTAACCTTTTAAGAGACTGTTTTGGTTTAAATTAAATCGTAATTATTAAAAGGTTAAAAAAAATTTTTTGCAAAAATCAAAAGGTTGTAATTCACATGCTCTGGGCAGAAAAATATCGACCAAAATTCCTCGATGAAATAATAAATCAACAAGAAATAAAAAATCGATTAAAGGGGTTTATTAAAGCTGGAACTATGCCTCATCTTCTTTTTGCAGGTCCTCCTGGAACAGGAAAGACAACTGCAGCTTTAGTCCTTATTAATGAAATCCTCGGCAGTTTTGATGTCTTCGGTCGGAAAGAAGACCAAATTCAAACTCACGTCCCTTATCTTGAACTTAATGCCAGTGATGAACGTGGCATCAATGTAGTGAGAGAACGAATTAAGAATTTTGCACATTTAATGGCAATCAATGCGCCTTTTCGAGTTATTATTTTAGATGAAGCGGATTCAATGACATCTGATGCCCAACATGCTTTACGAAGAACAATGGAGAAATACAGCAATACTTGTCGCTTTATCCTCATTTGTAATTATAGTTCCAAAATTATTGAACCAATTCAATCAAGATGCGCTGTTTTCCGCTTTACTCCTCTTAATAAGAAGGATACGAAAACCTATTTAACTAATATTGTTGAAAAAGAAAAAGTAAAAATTACTGATAAAGCGATTGAAGCAATAATTTATGTCTCCGAAGGCGATCTTCGAAGTGCAACAAATATATTACAATCCGCTGCAATTTCTGGCAAAGAGATTACAGAGGATGATGTTTACAAAGCAACAGGTACAGCTCAACCTAAAGAAATCCGGACGATGATTCAAAAAGCAGCATCTGGTGGTTTCTATGAAGCTCGAAAAATGCTATTAGAATTATTAATTAAGCAAGGATTATCAGCTCAAGATATAATTAAACAAATTCATCGAGAAGCTGTTAGATATGATGAAATTGCTGATAAGGTGAAAGTTGAATTAATTAAAATGATTGGTGAAGTTGATTTTCGATTAACCGAAGGAGCTAATCCCGAAATTCAATTAACCTCATTATTAGCTCATCTTGTGGCATTAAATTTGTAACTCTTTTTATGAAATCCCCAAGAGAAGGAAATTATGTTCCTTCTCTAAAACCTGTTAAATATTTAATTTGTTCTTCTGTAAGTGGTTTTAATAAAATATTATGAGCTTCCAATGCCATTCTAGCAACATAATCATCTAGTGTTGTTGGGATGTTAATGACTTTAATAGGTAGTTTCCCTTCATTTTTTGCCAAATATTCTAAAGCTAAGGCTTGTATTGCAAATGAACCATCCATTATCTCTAAGGGATGTCCTTGACCAGCTGGTCGAGCAAGGTTAACTAAGCGTCCATTTGACAAGAGATAGATTTTTCTTCCATCTTTCAAAGTGAATTCTTCACAATTTGGATTTATTCTCTTCGTTTCTTTAGCTAGTTCTTTTAATCCTGGAATATCTATTTCGACATTAAAATGGCCAGCATTTGCTAACATTGCACCACTTTTCATTTTTTGAATATGTTTTTGATGAATGACATGCTTATTGCCGGTTGCAGTAATGAATAAATCGCCAATCTCTGCAGCTTGATCCATATTCATAACCTCAAAGCCCTCATATAATGCTTCCAATCCTTTATGCCAACCTGATGCTTCTATTTCTTCCGCATAAGGCATTCTATCCCCCGCTTCTACAACAATAGTTCTGGCGCCTAGACCTCTTGCTCTAATTGCTAATCCTCTCCCGCACCATCCATAACCAACAATGACGACATTTTTCCCAGCAATTAATTTATTAGTTATAGTCATTATAGCATCAATTGCAGATTGACCAGTCCCATATCGATTATCAAATAAATGTTTGGAGTAGGCACCATTTGCATTTATTATGGGAAATTTTAATGCACCTTTTTTTTCCATTGCTTTTAGTCGTATAATTCCGGTAGTAGTCTCTTCACTTGCACCAATTATGTTTTCAATTAATTGTTGCCGTTCAAAATGAACCATATTAATTAAATCGCCACCATCATCAATTAATAGATTGGGTTTTGAATCTAACACATGGTTTAAATTTGCATAATAATCCTCCTTTTGTTGTCCCGCCCATGCAAAAACCTCGATTCCATCATATTGGGTTAAAGCAGCAGCAACTCTATCATCGGTTGTCAGAGGATTACAACTCGCTACTCTAATTGTAGCTCCACTTGCTTGAAGAGTTCTTATTAATTGTCCTGTTTTTTTCTCAAGATGTAAAGCTAC
This sequence comes from Promethearchaeati archaeon, assembly GCA_034660795.1. Taxonomy (GTDB): domain Archaea; phylum Asgardarchaeota; class Heimdallarchaeia; order JABLTI01; family JABLTI01; genus JAYEJY01. The sequence goes on from JAYEJY010000018.1 coordinate 2,623, forward strand.
GCTAACTTTTTTCCCTGCTAACGGTTTTTCTTTTTCAAATCGTTTTTTTACGGTGGCTAAGATTGGCATATTTTTTTCAGCCCAAGCTAATTCCATCTTCCCTTCATCAGCTAATGCAATGTCTTTAATTTTATTCATTTTTGTTTCCCTATGAGAGTCAGAATATGGTTTGATTTAAGGATTATTATTTAATTTAAAAAAATAGCTGTCAAAAGTATACTTTCTAAAAAAATAATGGATAAATAGAAAAAAAGATTTAAAAGATCAAGAATTCCATAGCTCATCTCTAAGTAGATCTCTAATAGCCATACGAACAATTTCACTTTTATTAGGGTATCGTTTTTGCTTGACTAGTTCCTCAAGTCCTTCTAAAAATCCTTCTGGTACATGAACAGTAAGTAGCTGCATCAATTTTACTTCACCTCAATTAGAGAACTTTTCAGTTATTTCTGAAATTCTCAATACTATTCTTCATCCAAAAGACTAGTATTCATCTCCAACTGTTTGATTAAAGCAAGTTTTTGCATCTTTTAAAAGAAAGGTAATTTATGTGTACTATTCGAATATTATATTGAAAATTTGATATTTTACATATCTTGAAGTTTTTTACCACAAAATGGGCAAAATTTTTCATTGACATCCTTAATTTTTTCACCACAATAAGGACAAAATTCTATTCTAGTTTCCTCATTTGGTGATATTATTTGTGTATCTTTTGATACTTTATATTCTTCTTTCCTCTTGCGTTTTGGAGGTAAATTGTTCATGCTTGGAGCATCATATACTGATGTAGAACCTTTTGGTTGCTGAATGAATTTTATAATAATATAAACAATAACGGCAACTATTATAACCAAAAAAATAATTAAACCTATAATTTCAAAACTTATGGCCATTTTTTACAACCCCCTTTTTTCATTGGGAAAAATATTCTTCTAATTTTGTAAGAATTTTTTCTTCGTCTTGTGAAAGTACACCGTCTTTTAAAGCAAGTTGTCTAACACTTGCGATTAATTGTTTCTTAAAACAATCTTTAGATGGAAAATCCTCCTGTTTCTCACTTTGTTCAATACAATCAGCAATTTCGCGTTCAAAATCACGGATTCCTATCTCTATCTCCGCAAGCAATACACTTTCTTCAGGAGTTATTATACCATCACTTAAAGCTTGTTTAAATACATCTTCAAGAAGATTACTTAAAAAAGGCTTAAAGGATTCTTTGAAGACCATTTTATCAAAACTCCAATGCCTAGTACAAATTAGTATATTTTAGTATTTATATTTTTTAAAAACATTAATCATTTAATAATGCAAATGCTTCGATTTCAATTCCAACATCTTTTGGAAGCCTTGCAACTTCAACAGCTGCTCGAGCTGGTGGATCATTTGTGAAAAATGTCTCGTAGATTTTATTCATTTCTGAAAAATCATCCATATTTTGTAAAAAGACAGTACATTTTACAATATCTTGAAGCTTCCCACCAGCTGCCTCTATCACAGCTTGGATATTTTTTAAAACTTGTTTCGTCTGTTTTGCTATAGATCCTTTAATTAATTCATTAGTATCTGGATCAAAAGGTATTTGGCCAGAAATAAAAACTATATTATTGGCTAAAACTCCTTGAGAATAAGGCCCTATTGCAGCGGGAGCTTTTTTTGTATGAATTATTTTTTTTGTCATTATTAATCATCTATAATAAAAACAGCTTCATTTAAATAATTCGTTGTTTCTATATTCCTTGAACTTTTCTTAATAAAATATTGAATAACTAATATGAGGAAAAAATTGATGGAATTTTGGTTAATTACAGTTTTAATAGTAGCTGGTGTAGCTGTATTCTTTATAGGAATATGGTTATTATCAGGTATAAAAATAGCTCTGGAATATGAAAGGTTAGTGGTTTTTAGACTCGGGCGATTCAAGCGAGTTATAGGACCAGGAATCGTTTTTGTGATTCCACTTTTAGAAACCGCATCAAAAGTTGATCTTCGCATTATCACTCAAGATATTCCAAGACAGGAGGTTATGACACGGGATAACATTCCGGTTTTAGCAAATACAGTTGTCTATTTCAAGGTCGAACGACCCGAAGATGCAATAATAAAAATTGAGAATTATCAATACGCTGTTCGTGAATACACACAAGCAGCCATGCGTGATACAATTGGTACTATGGAATTAGATAGTGTCTTAACTGAGCGAGACAAAATTGCTATTGATATCAAAGAAATTGTTGATAAAGAAACCTCTGAATGGGGTATTGACATAAAAGGCATCAAAATACAAGAAATTGAATTACCTGCAGAAATGAAACGAGCTTTTGCGATGCAAGCGGAAGCAGAGAGAGAAAAACGTGCGATTATAATCAAATCTGAAGGTGAATATATTGCTGCAAAGAAGCTTGCGCAGGCGGGTAAAGAATTATCTTCTCAAAAAGGAGCCTTGCAAATCAGAACTCTTCAAACTATACGTGATATTGCACAAGATCCAAGTGAAAAAATCGTAATCTTTATGCCTACTGATATAGGAGACATAGCTTCTGAGATAGCACGACGCGTGAAATAATAGAGAGGGTGCCGTTCTTGAGAATAGAACAAAATCGGCGTTATATCCAAATTGCCTTTAATGGCACTGCTTCACAAGCAAGAAGATTGGTTCCAAAAATACCTTATGATCCGCGGATTTTTATTGAAGCAGGGACACCATATATAAAACGAGAAGGAATGGATGGCGTGCGATTAATAAGACGATTATGGCGAGGACCTGTTATTGCAGATTTAAAGGTAACCGATGGAGCTGTCCAAGAAGTTCGATTTGCAAAAGCAGCAGGTGCAGATGCTGTAACTGCTATGGGATCATCCCCGGAAGAAACTTTGGATTTTTTCAATCAATATTGTCGAAACGTCGGGATTTACTCCATGATTGATATGTTAGGTGTTGTTGATCCTTTGAGAAAATTACTACCTCTTCGTCATAAACCACAATTTGTGGTAATACACAAAGGACGGGATGAAGAAATAAACAAAAGAAACATTATTCGCTATAAAGACATAAACAAAGTACGATCAAAATACGATGTATTTATTTCAGTTGCTGGCGGTTTAGTCCCAGATGACGTTAGAGAAGCTTATTTCAATGGAGCGGATGTAGCAGTATTAAATATTGTGAATAGAGGCGCCTCTAATGATGGAATATATGAAACAGCGGACATACGAACAATTATACAAAGAATTCTAGCGGAAGTAAAAGCTTAATAGATTTTCTGAGCAATTTATAGCTCATCCCTTTTTCCTTTTTTTCTTAATACTAAAAATAGATGACCGAGGTGGGATTTGAACCCACGACCACTACC
>JAYEJY010000019.1:0-5955 GCA_034660795.1 Promethearchaeati archaeon
TTTCTGTTCGCGTGTTTGTGTTTGTTATTTCTTTTCTTTTCTCCTTTCGTTTTATTAGTTACATATGATAGAATTTTTTTCTTTTTTTTGTTACTTACGATAGACTCCTTTTTTTCTTTTAATGTGAATTTTTGTTCGTACCTTTTTTTCCTTTTCCAGCAATATTTTTAATGGTTTCAGCATATGTATTTGTGTGTGAGTCCTCTTACGTGATACTTCCTTCTTTCCGTTGCAGGCTGATTTTTTAGTGACCAGGCGTGAGCCCCGCTTCACCAAGAGTTTTTGCTCTGAGTCGAACGGTGATATTGATTGGGATATGCTCAATTCCTATATTGGTTCTTATCCTTTAGCTGAAAGAAGTTATTATGATGCCTTTTATACAGCCTTTGTTAAAATTCTGCAACCAAAAAATTCTAAAGGAAACTTGTGATTGACTATCCTTTCCGTGTACGACTGAACGATTTGTGAAGGTTTTTTTGGATATTTATGCAGAAAATCTTGCTGACGACTATATACCATTTTATGTTTTCTATTTCCTCCAATTACTGCTCCCGGGAAATAATGTCCTAGCATTTCTAACCCCATACCATTCAGAGGGGGAGTTACAAGTAAAAATCAATGGTTTAAAAGAACAATACGCAAAAGCAATATTTGAAATTTCCTCAATAACAGAGCAATATCCCTACCTTCTATTTTTACAACAGTGTAATGAAATAACTTCTGAAAATTTACTAGGTGAATTTCTCACCTTCAAAAATATTGCAGATTTATGTGGTTATGAATCTCAAACAAAAGTTGTTTTTTTTGCAGTATTAAACCTCCTCAAAGAACAACCACATCATGAAGTGATTATTAACTGGTTAGAAAAAATGATAGATTATATAATCCGTGATTATGGTCGGCAAAACTATTCTTATGCCATTGCCGGTAAAATAATCTATGTCCTTGCTCAGCTTGACCGCCAGAAAGGGTTGTACTGGGCGCTTGGACTCTGTCAGAGTCATTATCGCGACCTTGATTATGACGCGCAAATAGACCAGCGGACTATCACCAAACTGTATTGCATTCAGACCTTGAAACGATTCGAGGAAGGGACAGAAGAACTTGAGCGCCTTTTCTGCAAAGAATTGCGCACCCCTGCATTTGCCCCGCTTTTCAACGTCATCGATGCACTGGAGGAACGGATAGGGGAGGGAATTATCGAACATATCCTGAATTACCACCAAGGAAATGTCTTCGTGCAAAGTTTTCGTGAAAGAGATAAAAGCGTCGAATACACGAAGCATTCCGCCAACCTGAAAACCATGATAACTGGCCTTTTAGAGAAATACCACTTCCGGGAAGACGACCACCAAACCATTACCAAGCCCCTCCACAACTGGGCGAAAAACTATTGGTTGGAGAGGTGTGAGTATTTTGATTATCCTTATCTCCTCTGGCTGGTTATTCATAACCTCAAACCGTTACTGATAAAAAACAAGACGAAGATACTAGCGGAGATGGCAAAAGAACAGTACACCAAAGATTTAAATGAGGAAAAAAGGGAGATATGGTTCCAACTTCGAGAGAATCTCATAAAAGACGAGCTCGCAAGTCTCACAAAAAAACTGCCCTTCGACCAAGTCAGATAAAGAAAAAAAGGGAACGGGCATCTGATTCTCAAAGAGTAAAAAAAGTTACTCTGAAGTTAAACAATAATTTTTCTGAACACAATTAAAAAAGAATGAGAAGAAAAACTCAGTGTTTTGTTTATTAATATCTGTTTTTTTAATTATCTCCTGTTTGATCATTATAGTCGTCTTTGTAAACATTTATTTTCCTTTTAATGATGATAGCTGTGTATTCTGTTATTCCATGGGTAGTTGAAAGGAAAGCATTGTATCCTCCTGTTACTTCCAGCATTTCACTGGTGGTGAAATTATTTGTTATATATTGCTTGATAATATTTAGTATTCCTTGGATCCGGATTAGTTATTCCTTGAAGAAGTTGTCCATACTCTTCACTGCTTGATTGGAAGAAGGAATACCTGAAAGAACAACTAATCCCATTTGTTCCTCATTAGTCTGATAGAAAGCATTGAGGACAAAGTCTTGTTCCTTTTGACTGATTTCTTTAAATGTCAAGTCAAAATTAGCAGCAATGTTCTCAAAAATACCCTCTATATCCTTCTTGACCTCAGCAATAAAATATTGATGGCTTTGTCCATCCACAATAATAGAAACAAGATGATTGCGTTTAAGACTATGGGCACAAAAGTCGGTGAATGACTGGTTTTCCCGGATGTCGTTATCAACCGTTTGGATAATCTTCCGAATACGTAAGGTGTTGTTAATTCTCTGTTGGTGAAAGAACCCTTTGGTTTTTTCAATGGTATTCTTTAAGAAAAAAGACTTAACCCTTACAAAACAATTCTTAATGACCTCTCGGAAAGAGAGAGATTGCTGATTTTTCGATAAACGATAAATATTGATGAATAAAATGATAGTTGAAATAATTAAAAGGATTACAAGAAAAGTTTGTAAAAGAGTATAATACTTTATTAATGGTTGAAAAATTAGTTCTAAGAAGGGAGAAGTTGGTTCTTTACAAAGTTTCCGAATATAAGAAAGGCTAAAACAAAAACTAAGGTTAATAATATCGAGGATTAGAAAAACAATGATTTGTTTACGGTTGGCTTGAGTTGAGGGATAGGAATACTCCTTTTCTGTCATTGGTTTTTCACTTTCAATAGTTTTAGAGTTAACTGTTCAACTCGAGTCTTAAAAACACCCCAAAAATAGCCCGAGGCTTTTTATAATTTCATTTGATGATAAGCTGAGGTAATTAGCTCTTTTTAAAGAAAATTTTCTGAGGGGATTATTGAGATGGTGGTTGTTGTCGTTGAAGAAATTAGAAAGAAAAATTCTACTTTTGCTAATTATACTGTTCTTTAGCCAATCGCTAATAGTAGGGCTGTATCAGGGTACGAAAATTCAGAGCTTAGAAAACAAATCAACTAATTCATTAGGGGTTACTCTGAAGTGGTCATATCAAACAGAGGGTTGTATCTCTTCCTCACCAGCAATCGCCGATCTTGATAAAAATGGCATACTCGAGATTGTCATTGGTTCTCATGACGACCATCTTTATGCCCTAAATTCCAATGGAGAGCTTGAATGGAAATATAAAACTGCAGATAGCATTCTCTCCTCACCCGCTATTGCTGATTTGGATAATGATGGAATCTTAGAAGCAGTTGTTGGGTCATATGATAAAAATATTTATTGTGTTGATGGAACTGGCACACTCACTTGGTCTTACAAAACAGCTGGAAAGGTCTTTTCATCACCCGCTATTGCTGACTTGAATAATGATGGTATCCCAGAAGTAATTGTGGGTTCAAATGATAATATTCTTTATTGTTTCAGCGATAACGAACTTCTCTGGATCTATCCCTCATATGAGGCTATTAATTCCTCTCCTTGTATTGCAGATATTAATGCTGATGGTCTTTTCGAAATTATCATTGGAAATGACGATGAGAAAGTTCTGGCTATAAATTATCAAGGTGATAAAATTTGGTCGTTTAGGACGTGGTTTGGCTATGTCTTTTCTTCCCCAGCTGTTGCAGATTTGAATGGAGATGGGCAATTAGAAATAATTGTTAGTTCCGACAATAAGAAATTATATTGTTTAAGTTCTGAGGGTGAAAAACTTTGGAGCTATAAAACAGAAGGGCGAGTAACCGCTTCACCGGTAATTGCTGATTTAAACCTTGATGGGTCCTTAGAGATTCTTTTTAGTTCCCTTGACAAAAATCTTTACTGTTTAGATTCTACTGGTTCATTATTGTGGAAATCTTCGGTTGACTCTATAGATTCCACATCAATTGCTGATCTTGATAATGATGGCAAATTAGAGATTATTGTTGGTTCGATGGATAACACACTCTATTGTTTTGATACTTCGGGGGGAGTTCTCTGGTCTTATACAACTGGTTACTCGATTGTTGGTTCACCAGCGATTGTTGATGTAGACAATGATGGCTTACTCGAAATAGTTTTTGGATCTTGAGATACCAAAGTCTATAGTTTAGGATTGACTGGTGTTTCATTATCTGGCTTTGGGCAATGGTACTGTTTCCGAGGTTCAGTTTATCATACTGGTTGGATGGATTCCAATAACAACTATATCGATGATTTAACAGAGGAAACCTATATCCCAAAAACAGAAATAAATCCTGGATTAAATACTGAAGATATTACTTTCAGTTTTCCATTTGCTAACCCACTAATTTGTATAGTAAGTTTAATTATTTTTTCCAATATTACCTTTTTTTGGAAAAAAGAAAAGATTTTGAGTTAAATGAAAGAGTAAAAAAAATTTAATATTCTTGACTATTATAACAATTGCTCTTCAAGATATTCAAAATTATCATTTTGAAAAAGCTTTTTTTGAGAGTTATACATACGATTGAAAGAAATATCAATAGCTTTTTTAGATTTGTCAATTCCAATCCAATAACGACCAAGTTCTTGTGCAGCTTTTAAAGTAGTTCCAGAACCACAAAAACAATCTAATACAATGCTATTTTTATTTGATGAAGCAGATATGAATAGCTTAATTAAATCTAAATTTTTTTCTGTAGGATAAATTGGATTTTGAGGATCCTTAAAGTAAAGAATATCTTGTATTCTTTTTCCTTTATGCTCATCAGCAAATATTTTCTTTCGTGGAACATTATTTTTTGACCATTCAATTAGACCTTTATTATCAAGTTCATCTAATTTTTTAGGAGGACAACGCCAATGTCTGCCTTTTGGGGGGTACTGTCCTTTCCATTTCATTCCAGTTACACCATTTATTGTTTCTCCTGGTGCATGTAATGGAATTGTTGTATATTTTCTCCCTTGTGAATCTGTTTTTTTATAAAGTCTTTCAATATCCTTTTCAGTTAAAGGCACTCTGGGATCATTCCAAATAAAATCATCTGATTTAGTATAAAATAAAATCATATCTTTAATATTACCATAAGATTTTCTTGGAAAATTTTTTGGATTACATTTAATGCGAGTAATATCATTTCTAAAATTTTCTTCACCAAAGATTTCATCCATAAGGATTTTGATATAATGCCCGATTTTATAATCAATATGAAAATAGATGGATCCTTTAGGTGAGAGAAGTTCACGCAATAAAATTAAACGTTCACGAATGAATTCTAAATATTCGCTTCCTTTTAGATTATCCTTGTAAGCTATTGGAGCATTATTAATACGGCTTATGGTACTGGCTTTTTCGTCTGAGATGGTAAAAATATTATCAGTGGCAAAAGGAGGATCAATATATACTAAATCGATTTTATTTCTAAACTTTTCTTTTGATAAGAGTAGGCGTAGAATTCGCCCATTTTCACCTAAAATTAATTTTGAGCTTGCATTTTTAATTCCACGAATGAATTTAAGTTGACTATTATGCTTAATTTTCAGAATGGCTTGCTCAGATCTTTTGCCTTCATATTTTAAATGCATAAATTCACCATTATTTTATTCAATATTTGGACTTATTTATTTGTATTTTATTAAATTTTATCATATTTGATAAAGAAATTCTCTAAGAACTAAAGCAGATAAAATATCATAATCAGATCCAGTAATAATTCTATGCATTTTGTTATTACTTTCTATGTATAATACTCCATCTAATATAGCAATTATTCTCGCATCAACATCTTGTGCTCTTAGAGTATTCATAGCATCAACAACTTGAGCATTTTGATGCCCTCCAAAATCTGTTAAAAATTTAGCTTCCCCAATTATATATTCATTATTGATTCTTGCGACAAAGTCCAAACCCTTTTGTCGATTATAATTAAGTCTTTCCCGAGCAAAACCCATTAATTCATTATCTGAACCAATTAAAATTGCATCCTCTCCTGTAGAAACAAAATCATTATAATTAAGACAAGGAAAACC
>JAYEJY010000020.1:0-5928 GCA_034660795.1 Promethearchaeati archaeon
AAATTAAGTTTTCCGAAATAATCTGCTACAGCTATTTGTGCCTGACGCCATTCTTCAGAGTATGGCATGATTATCCTCCTCAAGAGAAAAAAAATATGTGAAAAAAGCCATTATTTCTTAGCGAATTTTTTCATTTTTGATAATGTTTCTAACAAGGAATTATCTATATTCTCAATAAATTTTAAGGCTTCATCTAATTCTGTAGAACGATAAACAACAGAAGCGAGGATACGTCTATCGGGATCTTTACCTAAGGGTTCAATTGAAAGTTTTATAAATTCCTCTGGGAATTTGCCACTACCTGAAGCAAGAACAATTCCATGAGTATGGACGGAATGATTACTAAAAGTTAAGGTATCTGGTTCAAGAACCGTTACATTGGAAACTAATTCCATAGGTGGTAAGGGTGAATAGAGCTCAAATTTACCATTGACATCCATTACGACAGTTGCGTTAAGAGCTTTATCACCAATTACTTTTTCATAAAAATCGTATGCGTCTCGGAATAAAGTTAAGACTTTTTTACTCTGTTTAGTATCGATGACAAATCCTTTTCTCGAAAATACAAGCAAGGATTGTGGGTCTGTTTTCGGACGCAAAAGGTATTCTTTTAAAGGTCCTCTGGGTGTTTTTAATTGGCGTGTTGATTTAGCATAATCTCTTTTTGTTGCAAGTTCGACAACAGCATCAGCATCAATATCTGGGCCTACATGTATAAGATGCTTAAATATAACGTGGGACCGTTCAATATCAAAGGACATGTAATTCATCTCTTTATGGTTATATCGTTATCTTCTCTACATATTAACTAATCATTAAATATTATGATATTATAGAACTTTTACCTAAAAAATAGGCTATGTTTATTGGTTGGTTGATTGTTTATTCGTTGGTTCTTCATTTTCAACCATTATTTTTCTAATATAGAACATTCTTTGGAAAGTAGTAATAAAAGACAAGAAACCGATGAGAATGATTGCGAAAATTAAGGCAACGGGATACCAAAAATATAAGAGATTACCAAGATATAATAAGGCTAATTTTTCCCGGCGTTCCATTATTCCGACACTTTCGACAGTCATATGATTAACACTTTCAGCTTTCCCACGAACATAGCTTGCAAAAATCATACCGGCAAAACAAAACAGACACCATGCACCAATGGGTATTGTTGCAATAGGAGCCCATAAAGAAGCAATCGGTTCAAAGGTATAGTTACCAATAGCTATTCCAATAACGAAACATAATTCAGCAAACCTATCCATAACAGGATCAAGTACTTTCCCAAAATTAGAGGTATTCTTTGTCGCCCGAGCAATTGATCCATCTACCATATCTAAAAAACTAGTGAAAATCATTAAGGCAAAACCAATTAACCACCAGAAATCAAAGGAGGTTATTCGTCCTTGCAAAGAATACATTATAGCTGTTGCGATTGCGAATAGTCCTGATGAGAGAGAAACCATATTTGGAGTAAATCCTAATTTCCCCAAAAAAACGCCTATTGGTTCAAAAATCTTCTTATAGAAATTCCTTGTTTTTAGTTTAAAATTTCGCCACCAGTTCATGGATCATCAACAAGAGTTCTTACTAAGTTATTAAACAAAAAATAACGGCCTCTTTTTTAAGTGTTCGCTGGTTACGTATTTAGAAATAGGAAATGAGGGGGACGTTGTTTCCCAACACACTAACACGCTTGTATCATCGATAGACTTATGCCTTCTTTACAAGGTTCTCTCGTGGGGGGAAATGAAGACACGTCTCCTTCGTAGGGTGAAAGCAACTACGTTGTGTAGGCGATCCGGGTTGACTTTTTCTTCACAGCTAAGCATTTAGCTTATGCTCAGAAAAGAGCCGTTTAAGATCGTCGATAGCCAATTTATGCTTTCTTGCGAGTCTGGTGTGTGCCTATCCTTGCATCTATGATCATCGTTAAGTTAAATACTAACTATCATAGATCCTCTGGGAAGGCAATGTTCCTTTCTCAGTTTTAATAATGGTAAAAGTTGATAATAAATCTTAAGTTAAAAAAGAAAAAAAAGGTGCTTAATTAAGAGAAGCACCGCAATTAATGCAGAATTTATCGGAGGATCGTATTCTAGAACCACAATAAGGACAATAGCCCTGGGATTTAATCTCTTTCAGAGATTTCTCATCTTCAGCAATTTGTTCTGCTGGTGATCTTGGGAGTTCTTCTGGTGCTTGTCCCGGTGTTGGTTCCGAAACGAGGTGCCCTCTTACAGCTAAAACAACAACATCACCACTTTCTGGATCAAATGAAGCTTTAATTTCACCTTGAGCACGTAAATCGACAATAATTTCCTTAACTTCATCTTTCTTCATATTTAGCTCTTTAGCTAATTGATCAAGATTTACTGTTTTATATGATTTCAAGGCTCCAATGATTTTTTCTCGATTATAACGATAATTGATGATGTTAGATATCGCAATAATAGTAAGAATGCCTCCGGGAATAAACATCCAATAACTACCGGGGGTTCGGGGGAAAATTACAGCGAGAACGCCCCAAATTATGAAACCAATTCCGAAGATTAATGTCCAAAAGTTTCCTGGTCCTATCGATCGTTCTAAGTAACCCATTTTGACAACCTAGTATAGATTCTTTCAATGACTATTTATTATAGTTTTCTCCACCAATAAAAAGCTTTCAAAATAACAGTTCTTGTAAAGGAAAAGAATAATAAAAATGAAACAAATAGTTCAAAAGTAACATCCGGTTAATATTGAAATTTAAAAATGAAAAGAACGACAAAATAATAAGAAACAATCCTGGAGTTAAAACAATCGTTATGTCAATGGAGCAATATTTAAACCAAAAACAAGTGATAAATGAGAAACAACAACAGACTATAGAGAGCACGCCTAAAAAGAACGGTATGAGCAAAGTTTCAGCTGAAAATAATGATCCTTTTAGTTATAAGACAAAGATAACTCAAGAGGAACTAAATAAATTACAAAAGAAACCTTTGTACAAAGGTCAATTAGCATATATTAGAGAATTTATTCTACCAAATAATCAAGAAGTTACTAAGGATCTTATTGCGAAACGTCTTGATGTTCCATTACCTCTTGCTCAACAGCTTTTAGAAGATAGTCAAAAATGAAATAATAAAACAACTTCTTATTCTTTTTCTAGTTTAGCAAGTATTTTTTCTACTTCATCAGATTTATCATCCAAAACCCATTCGTCTGGAATGAAAAATGCTGCTGAGGAAGTTATCCGAACAGCCTCTTCAACATCAATCTCTAATGTCTCTAAATCAATATCTCCAACCATTTCTGATGGTTTAAAAACACCACAATCAGGACAATACCATCCTGATTTCACATCTTCTTTATCTGGGGGGCTGTCTTCTGTTAATTTTGCGACAACAAAATTCATCTTACGATCACATTCAGGACATAACGGATGACTTATCATTTTTTACACCTTTTATTTTTTCATTAATCTAAAACGGTTTTACACATACCAATATAACCATTAACTTCTGCCAACGTTTTTTCAATTAACTTTTTAAAGCCCTTTTCATCGGTCTTTTTTAATAACTTAGTTGCTTGTTTTAAATAGTCTATAGCATTTTTGAAAAAAGGTAATGCCTTAGAAAAGTCTTCTTTATCTATCAAAGCTATTCCTTGGACTTCTTCAAAAAGCCCTTGATAATATTTCTCTTGTATTTCCCAGCGCATATATAATTTATCTTCTTTATCTCTTTGGGGGTATGCTTCTATTGCATTCTTCATCATTTTAGCTGCCCTTTCAAATGGGCGACTTGCCAATCCAGCATTGTTTTGATTTTTCAAATTCTCATTTCCTTCAGCTTCAAAACTACTTGCCTTGAGCATAAATGAATGTGCAATTTTCTTTTTTTGCTCTTTTGTGCTATCTTCTAATTTACTTGCACGCTCATATAATTTTGCAGCTTTAAGACTTGCATTACTACTCTCAAGAAAATTGCCAACATTTGAATATTCAAATGCTTTTTTCCATAAAACATTTGCTTTGTTAATTATTAGATTCTTCATTACTGAATCAATCATATTATCCGTTTCAGTAACTAATGGGGTATATGATGGATTGTAATAAGCTGCTTTAATAAAGTGATTAAAAGCATCAAGTAGTTTCCGTTTTGCATGTCGTAAGTGATCTGTAGATAAAGCTTGTTCACCTTCCAATTTTCTTAGGAAACCTTGTGCAAGTTGAGCACGGGCTAAAGCATTATAAGCGAGTAAAAATTTATCAGTTTTCTCGACCACTTCAGCTTCAAGGGTATAAGCATTAGAAGCTTCCAATAAATGTGGTTTCTTATCAGAAAGTGTTGTATTCTGAGCACGAGCATGGCATTCTGCAATTCGACCATTTATAAATAAATCGAGACGTTCAGCTTCTTGTTGAAATTCTATTGAAAAACCTGAACTCATACGTTGAAAGCGATTGATCATCTTATTTGCTTCTTCAAATTCTTTCAAGGCTCGAGAATATTCAGCTGACCGGTATTTTTTTTCAGCCTCAATAAGGGAATAGAGTCCTTCATATAAATAGAGAAGAACCTTTGCTGAATCATTTCCTTTTTCATCTTCTTTTTTTAGCTCTTTTATTGTAGTATTGATTGTTGTTGATACTTGTTGAAAATTTGTTCGAGCATCATCAAAATAGATGAAATTTTTCGTTATCTCTTGCCTTAGTGACAAAATGACCGCACCTTTGTATATTCTATTATTAGTTTTATAATTTAAGAAAATTATTGTATGTAATGAAAGATGTTATTGATTAGGCAAAGTGGTAATGATTCGACTGTCATCCGTTAAATAAACAGTATGTTCTGATTGAGAAACATATGAACCATCAATATCACATAATGGTGGATGTTTTCGTATTTGACCTTTATCAGCTAGATCCCTTAATGCTAAACGTGTTGTTGGTTCACCAACTTCTTTTGCTAACCATCGAATTGTAAAGGGAAATTCTTTATATTTTGCTAATAGGACTTTACGAACTTGTTTAGAAGATTTTAAGCGAAGGGGGACCGGAACCGGAATCAATTGGTAAATATAGCATTTACTTTCATCTTGGTGAACGCTTCCAGAACCTGTAGAAGCAAAGGTCTCAATAGCAAATGCTTGTCCTTCTTCTAATTTTATTTCTTTTGCTTCCTTGATATTGGGGATAGTAATCGGTCCGTGGAGGAGATTCTTATCTAATTGATGACCACTTAATTCACGGATAGGGCGATAGTCATAAGATTTGATAACCTCTTCAATTTCCTCACCTAATCTACTTGTGGAAATACCTGGTCGAATCAAATCCATAGCTGCTTTTGTTGCTTCTTCAGAAGCTTTTACTAAATCATTATAATCATTATGAAAAGAAACAGTAAAAGCAGTATCTGCTATATATCCATCAACGTGGATTCCACAATCTACTTTCACTACATCACCTTTTTTTATAACAGTATCATCTCCAGGTGGTGATGAATAATGAGCAGCAACATTGTTTATCGAAACGTTAAGTGGAAAAGCCCAGTCTCCACCTAATTCTTTAATTTTTTGTTCTCCAGCTTCACAAATATCAATTGCTTTGGTTCCTATTTTAACCATTTTTCTTAACAATTTTTTAACTTCAATGGAAATTTTCCCCGCCTCTATATATTTTTCTAAGGGTGTTTGTTCCTCCTCTTCGGCTGGTTGTGAAGATTTACGTTTTTTAACAATCTTCTTTTTTTTCACTGTTTTTGTTTCTTTCTTAGCTGGAGTGCTTTTTTTAGAATCTACTTTTTTGGACATTTGTTACACCTAATATCATTCATACAAGTTTTCGCTTATTAATTCTTCTTGCAGTATAAAAAATCCAATGTAATTAACGAAGCTAATTTCAAATATGTTTGCTTTCAGAAAAAGATAGAAAAAAAT
>JAYEJY010000021.1:0-3828 GCA_034660795.1 Promethearchaeati archaeon
CATGTTTCACAAACTATTTTTTGTTTGTACCCATTTTTTGACCAGTACGTTTTCATAATTAATTGCTGCTCACATTTACCACATTTCTCTTGTAGTGTTTGGCTTTCAATAAGAACTAGGTCTTTTTCTTGTGTTTTTTCATTTTTTCGAAACATGTCTTATCACTTGTGATCTAAGGGGGTTCGTTCACTTTTCTATTTAGATAGTGAGAGTGATATGTTAGTTTCTTAGACATAAATGGTTTCAGTGGATAAAACTTCGCATCCTTCGTTGGTTAATCTAAAAGGTCTTCTAATTAGCTCATGTTCAATTCCACGCATTTTTCTTATGTATAGACTTCTCAACAGTCTTTGATTAACCTCTTGGATATCTAAGACAATTACCCCTGCAGCCATAAATTCTTCAACCCCATATCTAGAGATTTCCCCACCTTGACTCATTTCACTAGTAACTATTGTTGTACATTTTAGACTGGACATTACAGCACTCAATTTGAGTATTTCTCGTCTAATACGGATTTCACTTTCGAGAGAAAGAGCTAATGCTGTTAATGAATCAATAACTACTCGTTCTGCCCCTAATTCATCAATTAACCCAATTAATGTTGTAAGTAGATCATCTATCTCTAATCGAATACTATATCGCTCTTTAGATGCAACGCCTGCACGCATCGAAAATCCGTCAACAAGTGCAAGCAAATTCTCTTTTTCAAGGCTTTCAATTCGCCAATTATAGCTGGCAAAATTTTCACGAACTGTTTTGGGACTTTCATCAAAAGTAACATATATTCCTGGATCACCGCGATTTAAAACACCTTTGTAAACAAATTGCGTTGCTAAGGTTGTTTTACCTGCACCGGCAGGTCCACTTAATAAAATTGTTCGACCTTTAGGAAGCCCACCATTTAGCATCTTATCTAATCCCGGTATCTCTGTTTTTACACGGGCAATTTTGCTCATACTTGTTACACCTTTCTTTTACATTTACACTTTATTAGTATACATTATTTAGGCAATAACTTTATTTACTTAACTATTTCAGTAAATTTACCGTTTTTTTCAAATAGTACTTTTTTAATTCTTTTTGGAAAGAATCCATTGATTATGTATGTTTCTAAAGAACTCTTATTTAATAATATAGGTGTCGGTTTATCAAGGGGGCTCTGCTCCAATTCGAGTAATTGGTTAATTGTGACTGTTTTTTCAACTAATCCGTTAATGTATATCCCATCGATATCTTTTAGGAAAAGCAAAGTTGTAGCTTCCATATCAATGGCTATTTCTGTCGCTATTGCATCACTTGTTGTTTCCCACGTTTTAGGTAAGGTACTTTGGGTTCGCATAAACCTCCAAGTATTTAGAATAGGGATTGTTTTTAACGGAAGTTTAAGTTTATTAAATTCAACTCTTGAACTATACGCTACGATTTTTGTATTGGAGATTACTTGGTGTAATAGGCAAGCATATTGGGTCATTCCTAGAATTGCCATCCAATGAGCGGTTTCTAAGCATAGAGAAAACTCCGGTTGTTTTTTTCGTATATATTCTGCAAACGGCCCACCACCACTTATAATAATGATTTTTCTTTCTGGAGAATGAATCTCAGTAAGAATACTCCCTAATTGTTGAATAGCTTCAATGCTTCCTCTTTCTAAAAGAGAGCCACCTATTTTACAAACAATTATTTTCTTCGACATTTTTGTATCTCATTAATTTGGATTTTTTTTTCTTTTGGTGTATAAATAATTTAGCTACAGCAAAAGCCGGCAAAATTTCAAGCAATTTTTTAGGAAATTTATCAGTGAGAGTAGTCCATTTTTTAGCTTGAATTTTTTTCATTAAGGGTATTCCTATGGCTTGTGTCCCCGAACCAACTAAAACCAAGGGCGGTTCAAATTTGTAGTCGTTAATATATCTGTTTTGAACTATTCTCAGAGCTTTTTGGATTTTCGTAAATTGTTGTTCTTTAATTTGTCTAGCTATGTCACAAATGTCTTCTGCATTCAACATATTTGTATCTGCACAAATAATTCTCGCTAATCGATTCGATGAATAATTTTTCGTAATGGGTTTATTATTGACTGTTTCTGTTGTAAATTCTTTTTTAGTAATCTCCCCTAAGATAAAATAAACATCTCCCGTTGTAGCAAATAATTCACTTGCAACTGGGATTTCTTTACTATGCAAGGATATTTTTGAGACAATTGTAGCAACATTGGTTCTTAATAATCCTGTGTAAACTAATTCAGAATTTTGTAATCTTGTAAGGTCATTTCTACCTTTAGATACAATATTTCCTCTATGTACTGGAATAATGTCAGTCGTGGTCGAACCTATATCAATAATAATACAATTTGGGTACAATAATCCAATATATTTCGCTGCAGCATGCCAATTTGCTGCTGCCACCTCCATCCATTTTGAAATTGCTTTTTTTCTAGATAAGAATCTTCCAGAAACAGAATATATTAATGCTTTTTTTGCAAGTCCCTTTTCAAGGAATACCTTGTCTATTGTTTTTGATATTTTTGTGATCCCTTCTTTTTTCGTTTCAAAACAATCAGCTAATTCTGCTGTAATTACGGAAACAATGACATCAATGTGAGTGAATTTTTCTAGCAATTTTTTATATAATGAGTGTAAATAGTGTCCATAGTTATCATATTGTTTCCAAATAGGAAAAAAATCTGAATCATAACAGAGAACAGAATCTTCCTTCTGCTTGTTTTCAAGTAAAGCATATTTAGTATTTGCACCACCAATATCAAGTCCAAGTATTTTCACTCTTATTCTCTCCGTATGCCCTCTTCTGATTTTACTTTGAAATATCTTTGCCATTTTTTCTTTAATAATGTAAATTCCTTGCTTGCTAATTTCATCTCTATTCCTTTCCCCATAAGTAAACCTGTGCTTTTATCCCCTTCGGAAAGTGGAGGGGTTACAAATGGTTTTTCCCCCAGTATTTTTTGAATTAATGTTTGGGTACATTCAATTTTTTTTGGGAAAGATATTTTCTGAATATGAGTTTTATTTGGATCCAGTGATGTTTTTATGATCCGTTCAGGTTTATTGTTCACTTGTTCACCAGCTGTATTTTTTTCTGTTAATATGCCACAAATTGATGTTGATGCTCTAGGATTAATATCTATAATAACTGGTAACTCAATATTTGTTGCCATGATAATATCAACACCAACTAGTCCCTTCAAGCCTGGGAGCTCTTCCAAAATTTGTTTTACGGTATTAGTGATTTGTGACTGGTTTTTTGGCTTATAATTTGTTTTATTCCCAAGAAACTGTATTTTGTTTCTATCATTTTGTATTATCTGCTTATTTATTGAGAGGATTGCTACCTTCTTATCAGAACAATAAGTGTTTACACTGAGATATTCACCTGGAATATATTGTTGTAGAAGAAGAACTTGAGAGCTGTTTATCAAGAATGATTCAAGTTTTCGTTTAGTTGTAATTAGTTCAATACCCTCACAACTTGTTCCCATATTTGGTTTTATTATTAATTGTTTTTCTTTTTCAAGAAATTGATAAAGCTCTGTTAATTTCTTTTTTGGGGGCTTTTTTTTCGTAGTTATTTTGGATATTTTTTTATTTGGTTGAATGATATATGTCTGAGGTATAGGAAGCCCTTTAGTAGCTAAAAACCTATAGAGTTGTTTTTTTGAGCTTGTAAAATAAATCGCTTTTGGTGATGCATTTAAAGAGGTATTTCCTAATTTCTGATAGTTTTCAACCAAATGCTTTAAACATTGTTTTGTTTCAGGGGCAATAATTAATGTGTGAGAGCAAGTTTTTGCAATTAGAAGACTTTCCT
>JAYEJY010000021.1:3838-5923 GCA_034660795.1 Promethearchaeati archaeon
TTTATTTCTCTAATTTTATCAGCTAGAAGAAATGGTTTTAAAAATTTTAAACGCTTGTCTAAGGTCGTAATTACTTCCCATCCTCTCTTCTGAAATACCTTGATTAGTGTTCTCAGCATCCCAAAACCTTCAATAAGAAGATGGCGATTAAGAGGTTGGGTATTTTCACCACCACCCGTAAGGTATTCTTGGATAAAGATTTTCATTGATTACAACCTTTATTAGTATAACTTTTTCGAATAATCTTTTTTAATACAAATAAACATAGTAATTAAATCTATGGCAATAGATAACGATGAAAAGGAACAAATAGACTTAGAAATTTCATTAAATAAATTAGAATGTCTAACTCTTTATTTGATTCTGACCAGAAATATAAACAAGATTGGAGAGAATAATATCTTACAAGTGAATGTTACTGATTCAAATCCAATTACTCGTGTTAAAAAATGGTGTAATAAAACAGGTAATGAACTTTTCTTTCATGAGCAGAAAAATGAAAATGAAAGTACTTTTTATATAAAGAGAAAAGATGTATAATACTATCGATTAAGGTTACATAATGATTTTGAGGGATGATATCTGTCCTACCGGTTAATACAAGGCGAACTAAGTTTCAAATTTTCAGCAGCACATTTTGTTTTAGCCTCAGCTGGTTGTGAACGATTACATGGCCATAATTATTTAGTTGAGGTTCAAATTTATGGCGAACAAAATCCTGAACTTGATCTGGTAATTGATTTTCTTGAACTCAAACCTTTTGTCCGGGATATCATCGAAGTTTTAGATCATAAAGTTATTTTGCCACTGAATAATAGTGGATTAGTTATTGAAACAAAAGATGGCGAATTATTTGTAACCTTTAAACCGAAAAAGAAGGATTATATTTTCCCTAAGGAAGACACAGTTCTTTTACCTCTCAATAATACTACCGTTGAAGAGTTTGCCCGTTATTTTTGTGAAAAACTAAGGCCTTTATTCGAGCATCATTCGAATATCTCCCAAATTGAGGTTGGTGTTTTTGAGTATAAGGGTCAAGGTTGTTGGAAGAAGATTACTCGCTAATTTTTTTGTTGAATTCTTTGAGAGTAATTTCCTCAAGGTGAGGAATGGATTTTTCTTTTGGTTCAACTGTAAAAATTGGTAGATTAGGAAAATATTTGCTAATTTTTGTAAGCAGATTTTTTGCTATTGAAAATTTGATTTCTTTCTGGGGGGGAGCCTGAAAATTGCTCTCAGCTCTTGGTTTAGAATATTTACCTACTTGATACCCAAAATCAAATCCTAAAAGAAAAATTCTCTTGGCGTCAAAATTTGCTGCAAAATAGACTGCCCTATCACCATCGGTGAACCCCCCGTAATTTTTTACTAGCGTAGTTTCTTCTGTTTGAGTTGAACCAATTACTCTTGGTTTTTGTATATTTTCTTTAAATTTCCTTAATAGATGGATATTATCCCCATGTGCATGAATAACGAGGATCGAATGATATTTCGTATAATTTTTTCTAAGAGCAGATAGACTTCCATCTAAATCTGAGATAATTATATTTGATGCAATGTTATTTTGTAAGAGAGCTTGTGAGGCTCCATTCACAGCTATAACAGTTTTGTTTTCAAGTGTTTTGTGTTTCCCTATTTCTTCTATTTTTTTTTCAAGTGTTGGTCCAGGAGCAAAAATTAAAACGTCTTTTCCAGAAATCATTTTTCTAATAGTTTTTATAGTTGGTATGTAATACTTTTTTTTCAAAAAATTCTGGAGAATTCTTGTTGCTTTTTTATCCTTTTGGGGATTTATCTGTAGCTGATGACAAATTTCTTGATACTCATTTTTGCTTAGGGAAATTCTTTTCATCTTACTTCAGACCATTTTTTTATAGTAACTAACAAGTCTTTTAATATATCTCTCTAGAAATGTTATATTAAAGACTCTGGTGAGATGATTCTTGCAAAAATCACAATCCAATATCGATTTTAATGTAATTTATGAAGCTATAGTAACAACAAAGAATGCTAATAATCACATTAACGCAGCGCCAATGGGTGTTACTTTTCTTGATCAACAGAAACTTGTTTTAAAACCTTTTA